>CBINNO010000054.1:0-19329 GCA_966252055.1 uncultured Rheinheimera sp.
GTTATGCAAAAACAACAAGGTTTTACACTGGTTGAACTGGTGATTGTGATCGTGATTCTGGGCATTCTGGCGGTCACCGCCGCGCCTAAATTTCTCAACCTGGCCGGGGATGCCAAAGCCGGTACGCTGGAAGCGGTCAAAGCCTCGCTGCAAAGTGCCAATTCGGTGATTTACAGCAAAGCGATCCTGCAGAATAAGCAGAATGATGCTTCCGACACTGTGACTGAATCCACGGCCTCAGGTGGCACAGTGGCTGTGGTGTATGGTTATGTTGCAGCGACCGCTGAAGCGGTCAATGCCGTGCTGGATACAGATGAAAATTTTGTCGCTGGTAAAGTGGCGGCTGACGTGACCGATGTCGCTAAAACGACTGATGTGGTGATCTATCCAAAAGATAAAGCACTGCCAACGTCTGCGACAGATGCTTGTGTGTTGGTTTATACCCCTGCGACGTCAACGACAAAACCTCAATACACTGTGGTCAGCGGTGGTTGCTAAGCTGAGGCAGCGATGAACACAACCATTCATCATCGGGGCTTTACCTTATTGGAGCTGGCGGTGGTGATCCTGCTGATGGGGATACTGGCGGCTTCGGCCGCCAGTCGCTTTTTCACGGCCGACGACAGCGCGCCGCAGCAGCAACGTGATTTGCTGGTGCAGCTGCTCAGGCAAGTGCAGCTGCGCAGTATGCAGGATGTCGCCGGGCTCAACAGCCGCTGCCCGAAAGTGGTGATCCGCGCCGATGCGGCCGCGATGGCCGATACGGCGCCTTGCGGGTCCGGCGCTAATTTCAGTGCCAATGCGGAACACATCAGTTTTGCCGGTTCGACGCTCAGCAACAGCCTGGGGATCGCTACCTTGCGGGTGCATTTTGATGCCAAAGGCCAGCCCCAAGGCGCCTGCAGCGCTGGTTGCAGCATCACGCTGAGTGGCGATGGCAGTCATGCCAGCTATCAGCTGTGCCTGCACAGCAGCGGATATATCAGCCCATGCTGAATCTGCCACGCCCCTCATCACGCCATTCACCACGACTGTTACCACGTCCTCGCATGGCGGCTGGTCGCAGTGCGCGGCGGCGTATCCGGCATCCGCAGTGCAACCCAGGCCGCCAGCGCGGTTTTACCCTGATGGAGCTGGTGATTGGGCTGGTGGTGCTGGCGATTGCGCTGACGCTGGTGACCCGGTTGCTTGGGCCTTTACACGAATCATCCGGCTATGTCTGGCAGCAGGTGCGCGCTGCCGAACTGGCGCAATCTGTCCTCGGCGACATTATGGCGCGCAGCTTTGATGAAAATGCCAGCCGCGGCGGCGGCGAGCAGCGCTGTGACGAATTTGGCGCCCCAGCCTGTGCTGCCAGTCTGCCGGCTTGTCCGCCAAGCGGCCTGACCAGCCTGAGCGAAGAAGCGCTGATGGCCGACTGGGATGATGTGGATGACTATCATTGCCTGCGGGTCGACGCCGGCAGCCTGACGGGCCTGCTGGGCAGTCAGGCCAGCCGTTATGCCGGTTATCAGCTGGCGGTGACGGTCAGTTACGCCGGTACGGCGGCCGGGCTTGGTGCTGGCACTGCCAATAACCGCCGCGCCAAACGCATCGACCTGGTGGTGACGGCGCCGGATGGCACGGCTTTGACCTTCAGCAGCCTGAAGGGGAACTGGTGATGCGCACCCGCGGCTTTACGCTGATTGAACTCATTACCGTGCTAGTGCTGCTGGGCGTTGGGGTGGTGGGCGTCGCAACGCTGCTTCGCAGCATGGCCGATATTTATCTGGCGCAAAACGAGCGCGAGCAACTGCTGAGCGAAAGCCGTTTTGTGCTGGAGCGGCTCAGCCGCGAGCTGCGGGATGCCGTGCCAAACAGCCTGCGGGTCAGCAATAACGCCCTGGTGTCCTGCGTTGAATTTGTGCCTTTTACCAGCGTGGTGCGTTATCGCAACCTGCCGCTGCAGCCAGATCCGCAGAATGTGATCGAAGTGGTCAGTCTGGCCGGGTTCACGGCAAACAGTGGCCAGTTGCTGCTGGTGAATCCGCTGTCGGTTGGCGATGTGTATGGCAACACCTCGCAGAAAGCGCAGCTGCAGAGCAAATCGCAGCCTGACAGTAATCAGCCGGTGTACCGGCTGCAGCTGAATCAGCCGACGGCCTTTGCCAGCGGCTCGGTGGCCAGAAGGTTGTACCTGCTGGACGCTCCGGTCAGTTATTGTGCGCTGGGAGGCGAGATCCGCCGTTATCAGAATTACAATCTGCAAAGCAGCCAGCCGCTGCCGGGCAGTGGTCTTCAAAATGGTGCTTTGATGGCGCAGCAAGTGCGCAACGATTTGAACGCCCAGCCGGTGTTTGTGCAGTTGGAGCCGGGGTTGACCCGTAACAGCATGCTGCGGATTGAACTGGTGCTGGCGTCTGATGCCGACGCCGAGACGTTGCTGACGTACAGTCAGCTGGTGCAGGTCAGCAATGTGCCCTAAGCAGCTTTGTGCCTCATCCCCAGCTCGTCAGCGTGGCAGCGCCCTGATGGTGGCGGTTTTTGTGTTGCTGCTGGGCGGCTTGCTGCTGGCGGCTTTGGCCAAACTGGGCGTGTTTTCCAGCACAGCGCTGATTTATGAGGTGCAGGGGCAGCGCAGTTACTGGCTGGCACGTTCGCAGCTGGAGCTGGGTTTTGCGCAGTTATTTCCGTTAAAAACCAATGCGGCAAGCAGCGGTGTGGCGAGCTGCGCGGCGGTCAATCAGACGCTGCAGAATTGGAATGATGCCGGCTGGCCTGGTTGCTCCAGCCAGCTGAGCTGCGAAGAAAAAACCGTCGACGGCAAAGCCTGGTTTTTACTCAGAAGTACCGGTCAATGCGGCGAAGGCACACTGACCACCAGCCGGGTTTTGGTGGCGGAGGTCAGCCAATGAAGTTTCTGCTGATATTTTGCTTGCTGCTCGCCAGTGCACTGGTCAGTACACCCGCGCTGGCGGTGGACCCTGTCTGCGATACCAGCTGGAGCAAAACGGCGACCGTCTGGACTTGTACCGGCAATGGCCAGGTCACTTTTCCGGCCAGCACCAGCTTTGTGCCGGCGAGTAACCTGACTGTCAGTGCCAACAATGGCTTTGTGCTCAGCAACAATATCGTCGGCAGCAATAATATCCGCGTAAACCTGCAGTCCAGTTATGGCGATTACAGCGTTAGTGGCAGCACTGTGTATGGCAATCTGACGTCATCCAGCGGCGTTTTTACCGTCAGTAACAGCACGCTCAATGGCACTGTGACCAGCGGCGGCAACCTGAATTTCAGCGCCAGCACTGTGACCGGGCTGGTGACCAGCCAGAACAATACCATTACGGCAACTATCAGCAATTTTGGTGCCGGGCTGACGTCAAGGTCCGGCATCACGCTGACGGGCGGTAGCGTCAACGGCGCTATCACCATGACAGCCCTGAATACAGTCCGGCTGACCGGCGTCACCATGCCAACCGGCAGTATCAGTGGCGCCAGCCAGGTGTATCTGGATGGCAGCAACCTGGGCTCGGCATCCGCCAATGTCAATGTCACCACTGGCAGCAACGACATCTATGTACAAGGTGGCTCGGTGATTTATGGCAATTTGTCGGCGGCGGTCAATTCGAACGGCACAGTACAGGTACAAAATGGCCAGGTCTATGGCACTTGCCTGCCCAAATCCAACCCGGTCAATGCCTGTAACGCCACGCCGCCGGCCAGTGTGCATCATTATGAACTGAGTTACAGCGGGCCGGGGCTGACCTGCGAAGCGGAAGCGGTCAGCATCAAAGCCTGTACCAATCAGGCCTGCAGCACTTTGTATAACGGCAGCGTGTCGCTGACGCTGACGGCCAGTAATGGCGCCAGCTGGAGCAACGCCAGCCCGGCATTGAGTGCCGGCAGCGCCGTCAGCTATGTCCGCAAAACCAGCCTGGGGCCGACGGTTCTGGCGATCTCGGGCGCCAGCCCGGCCGCCAGCAATGCATTGGTTTGCCGTAATGGCGGCGCTATTGACAGCAGCTGCAGCCTCAGTTTCGCTGACACTGCGCTGAAGTTTTATAACGTCGCCAACCAAATCGCCGGCGAGGACCGCGATATCAGCTTGCGCGCGGTGCAAACCAACAGCGACACCGGCGCCTGTCAGGCGCGGGTCAGCGGCACCCGACCGGTCCGGCTGGCGTATCGGTGTCAGGATCCGACCACTTGTAGCACCGGGCAACCACTGAATATCAATGGCAGCAACGGCGTGGGCGGCAGCAATATCAGCGGCACAGCCGCGGCCACGCCATTGCCCAACTATCAGGAAGTCAGCCTGACTTTTGACAACAGTGGCAGCGCGCCGCTGCGGGTGCATTACCCGGATGTGGGCCGGATTGCGCTGCAAGCCGAGCTGGTACTGGCAGCCAGCGGCAATGAGCCGTTGATCACGCTCACAGCACCGCCGGTGGCCTGGGTGGTGAAGCCGCACAGTATCAGTGTCGGCATGGTCAGCAATGCCAGCGGCACTGTGCTGAACCCGGCCGGCACGCAGGAAGCAAACAAAGGCTTTTTACCGGCCGGCACGCCGTTTCGGGTCCAGCTGGATGTACGAAATGCCAAAGGCGCTTTGACGCCGAATTTTGCTAATGAAAACACGCCGGAACAGCTGAAGGTGCTACTGGACAGTCTGGTGTATCCGGCCGGTGGCAGTCCGGGCACGCTGAACGCTGATGGCAATTTCAGCAAGCTCAGTCCGGGCCGCTTTGAGCTCTCTACGGTGCGTTGGAGTGAAGCCGGTGCGCTGCGGCTTAAAGGGGCTTTGTCAGATGGCGACTATCTGGGGGCGCAGAATGTGGTGGCCACACCTGCCAGCGCCGTCATCGGCCGGTTTTACCCGCAGCAGTTTGTGCTGACAGCGTCGAGTCTGGGGCACACTTGTCCTGGCAGCTCGCCGGCCAACCTGTCTTTCAGTTATCTGGGGCAGCCGGGCGTCCCGCTCAGTTTCACCCTGGAAGCCCGCAATCTGCAGGGCGAACGGCTGAGTAACTACGACAGCGTCTCTTACACTGAGCCATATGCCGGCACTGCCGAGGTGGCGCTGGTGGCCGAAAACGACACCAGCCCGCACAAGCCGTCGCTCGGCAGCCGCTTCAGTGGCGCGCCGACGGTGCAGTGGTCAGCCGGCCAGTACCGGTTTATCAGTCCGGCGCAGGGCACCTTGCAGCTGCAGCGTGTCGCCAGTGTCGACGGGCCTTTCTTACAGCTGCAGCCGGGGGTTTTGCTGCAAAACGAGCGGGATCAGCGCAACTTCGCAGCGACAGCGCTCAACATGAACGCCGCGACGGCCGGTAATTGCACGGCGGATAACAACTGTGATGCCGTCAAAATCAGCGGCACCCAGCGTTATTATTACGGCCGTTACCGGCTGGAATCGGTGTATGGTAATGCCGCGCAGCCGCTGCCGGCGATATTAAAAGCCGAAGCCTGGACTGGCAGCCAGTTTGTTCAACACGACGCCGACAACTGCTCGGTGGTACAACCGGCCTTGCTGACTGCCACCGGCACGCCGGCTATCAGTGTCAGCGGCCGTGATGAAACTATCCGGGCCGGTGTCAGTCAAACTGGCGCTTTAGTGCTGAGCGCACCGGGGCAGGATGGTCGCTGGGATTTGCGTTATCAGGCGCCGCTGTGGCTCAAATACAACTGGTTGCCGGCGCAGCCAGGTGATGAAGACCCCACTGCCAACGCCTGGTTTGGCCGTTATCGCGGCAATGACCGGCTGATTTATCTGCGTGAGCAATAACCACAGTGACCCGGCGGCGGCTGAAATCAGCGCTGCTTTTTTCCACAGTGGCGGCGATTGCGGCAAGCGTCAGCAGCCGCGGCCAATTGCGGCTTGGTTTCAGTGCACAAAAGTGTAAGATAAAGCTATCCACCCGGCGCATTGTTACTTAAAATATGCGCAATTTTTTGTCGAGTAAAAAGCGCACCCGCAACACGGCGGGATCGGCGCTCTTTGCTGTTGTTGGCGCCCCATTCAGAAGGATTAACACTTTTCATGTTAAAAAAATTACGTGGTTTATTTTCCAACGACCTGTCGATTGACCTGGGCACTGCCAACACGCTGATTTATGTCAAAGACCAGGGCATAGTGCTGAACGAACCTTCAGTGGTGGCGATTCGGCAGGAAAGAGCCGGCGGGCCGAAAAGTGTAGCGGCAGTGGGGCATGCCGCCAAACGGATGCTGGGCCGTACACCAGGCAATATTAAGGCCATCCGGCCGATGAAAGACGGTGTGATCGCCGACTTTTATGTCACCGAAAAAATGCTGCAGCATTTTATCAAACAAGCCCACAGCAACAGCTTCCTGCGGCCAAGCCCACGTGTATTAGTCTGCGTGCCTTGCGGTTCGACGCAGGTCGAGCGCCGCGCCATCCGCGAATCGGCGCAAGGCGCCGGTGCCCGCGAAGTCTATCTGATTGATGAGCCAATGGCCGCTGCCATCGGCGCCGGCTTGCCGGTGTCTGAAGCGACCGGTTCTATGGTGGTCGATATCGGCGGCGGTACCACCGAAGTGGCGCTGATTTCATTAAACGGCGTGGTGTATTCCTCGTCGGTGCGGATTGGCGGTGACAAATTCGACGACGCCATCATCAACTACATTCGCCGCAACTACGGTATCCTGATTGGGGAAGCCACCGCTGAGCGTATCAAAATGGAAATCGGCTCGGCGTATCCAAGCGATGAAGTGCTGGAAATCGAAGTGCGCGGCCGCAATCTGGCCGAAGGGGTGCCACGCAGCTTCACCATGACCAGCAACGAAATCCTCGAAGCACTGCAGGAGCCGTTGGCTGGTATCGTATCGGCGGTGATGGTCGCATTGGAACAATCGCCACCAGAGCTGGCCTCGGATATTTCCGAGCGCGGTATGGTGCTGACCGGCGGCGGCGCGTTGCTGCGTGACCTGGACCGTCTGCTGATGGAAGAAACCGGCATTCCGGTGGTGGTGGCCGAAGATCCGCTGACCTGTGTGGCGCGCGGTGGCGGTAAAGCGCTGGAAATGATTGATGTGCATGGCGGCGATGTGTTCAGTTACGACTAACTGAACACAGGTCGGCTTTGCTTATGAAAGCTATTTTTGACCGGGGACCTTCGCTGCCGCTGCGGCTGTTTTTCGCTTTGCTGGCCAGTGTCGGCCTCATCACGCTGGACCACTACACCAGTAGTTCGGTCCAGCTGCGCAGTTACCTGACCGCAGCGGTCAGCCCTTTGTTTTACCTCGCTAATTTGCCGCAGGATTTGATTTTCGGTGCCTCAGAGCAATTCAAATCCCAGCAAAAAATCCTCGAAGAAAACCAGACGCTGAAAGACACTTTGCTGCTGCAAAACGGCCAGCTGCAACGGTTGCAGTTTTTGCAGCAGGAAAATGACAAGCTGCGGGCCTTGCTGGGCGCCAGTCCGGTCAGCGAAGGCAAACGCTTAATCGCTGAAGTGCTGGCGGTGTACAGCCACCCGTTCAGCCATCAAATCGTGCTGAACAAAGGCAGCAAAGACGGCGTGATGGTGAGCCAGCCGCTGATCGATGATTTGGGCGTGCTGGGCCAGGTGGTCAGCGTGGGGCCGAATTCCAGCCGTGCCATTCTGATTGCTGACAACACCCATGCCATTTCCGGCCGTGTCGAAAGAACCGGCCTCAGCGTGGTGGCAGAAGGTATCGGCCAGGCCAACGCGCTGCGGTTGATCCATTTACCCCACAGCACCGATGTGGTCGAAGGCGACCGCCTGCTGACCTCGGGGCTGGATGGCGTGTTCCCGGAAGGTTATCCCATTGCGCGGATCAGCAAAGTGGTGCGGGATGCCCGGCTGCCGTTTTTGCAGGTGACCGCCGAGCCTTATGCCAAGCTGGATCGCATTCGGTATGTGCTGCTGGTTTGGCCGCATCAGGGCACCACAGCGGCAGATCCGGAGATAGTCCGGCCGCCGGAACATGACGAAACGGAGTCGCACTGATGCAGCAGCAATGGCGTTTTTTATGGATCCATTTGACGCTGCTACTGGCGTTATTGCTGACCGTGATGCCGCTGCCGGCGGAGGTCAAATTGTTCCGGCCGGACTGGCCTTTGCTGGTGCTGTGTTACTGGGTGCTGGCGTTGCCGCATCGCGCCAGTATCGGCACCGCTTTTGTGCTGGGTTTTATCGTCGACGTGATGGTCGGCACTGTGCTGGGCGTCAATGCGCTCGGCTATTCAGTGGTGACTTTTATCATGGCGGCGAACCATCTGAAAATCCGCAACTTTTCTATTTTGCAGCAGGCCTTGTTAGTCGGATTGCTGCTGGCCTTGTATCACTTGCTGCTGTTCTGGCTCAGCCATTTTCTGACCGGTGTGTATTTCCGTGCTGCCTATCTGTGGCCGGTGCTGACCGGTATGTTAGTCTGGCCTTATGTTTTCCTGTTTTTGCGCCGGATGCGCCGCCAACTGAAGATCCACTGAGATGACCACTATTGCCCTGGCTTCGGCCTCCCCGCGTCGGCGCGAGCTGCTGAGTCAGCTTGGCGTGCCTTTTATCGTGGTTCAGTCCCCCATTGACGAATCTGTGTTGCCGGGCGAGCAGGCAACTGATTATGTGATGCGGCTCGCCAAAGCCAAAGCGGCGGCCGGTTATGCCGCCCAGGGCGCTACCCCTTTAGCCACTTTAGGTGCGGACACTATCGTGGTGGTCGATACTGAGATCCTTGGCAAACCACGCGACAAAGCCGATTTTGTCCGGATGATGCAGTTGCTGAGCGGCCGCTGCCATCAGGTCTACACCGCAGTCGCTTTATACAGTGCGACCACGCAACAGGCGGTGCTGGTTGGCACCGACGTCTGGTTTGGTCCGCTCAGTGCCGCGCAAATCGACGCGTACTGGCACAGTGGTGAGCCACAGGACAAAGCCGGCGGCTACGGTATTCAGGGGCTGGCGGGGCGTTATATTGAGAAAATTGCCGGCAGTTATTTTGCAGTGGTCGGCTTACCTTTGTATGAAACTGCGGCGCTGCTGCAGGCTGCGGGTGTGGAGACGACATGAGTGCAGAGCTGTTAATTAACGTCACACCCAGTGAAACCCGGGTGGCACTGATTGAAAACGGTGTCCTGCAGGAAGTGCATATCGAGCGACAGGCCAAACACGGTCTGGTCGGCAATATCTACATCGGCAAAGTCAGCCGGGTATTGCCGGGCATGCAGGCGGCTTTTGTCGATATCGGGCTGGATAAAGCGGCGTTTTTACATGCCTCCGACATAGTCCAGCGCGACGCCAACGACATTGAAGTCAAAGTCGCCGCAGTGAAAGATATCCGCCTGCTGGTACATGAAGGCCAGTATCTGCTGGTACAGGTGGTGAAAGACCCGCTCGGCACCAAGGGCGCGCGGCTGACCACCGACATCACGCTGCCGTCGCGTTACCTGGTGTTTATGCCAGGTTCGCCGCATGTCGGTGTGTCGCAGCGCATTGAATCTGAAGAAGAACGTCTGCGGCTGAAAGAAATTGTCGCCAGCTGCCTTGATGAAGACAATGGCGGTTTTATCGTGCGCACCGCCGCCGATGGCGCCTGTGAAGATGAACTGTTGCAAGACGCCCGGTTTTTAAAAAAACTGTGGGCGAAAATTCAGAAGCGCAAACAAAAACACCGCAAAGAAGCGATGTTATATGAAGACCTGACGCTGGCCTTTCGCATTCTGCGCGACTTTGTCGGCAGCGATTTGGAGCGGGTGCGGGTCGACTCCAAGCTGACCTGGCAGGCGCTGCACGCGTTCACTGAAGAGTTTATTCCGCAGATGACCGACAAGCTGGAGTATTACCCTGGTGAGCGGCCAGTGTTTGATCTGTTTGATGTCGAAAATGAAATTCAGCGCGCGCTCGACCGCAAAGTCCCGCTGAAAAGCGGTGGTTATCTCATCATCGATCAGACCGAAGCGATGACCACCATCGACGTCAACACCGGCGCTTTTGTCGGCCACCGCAATCTCGAAGAAACCATTTTTAATACCAATATCGAAGCGACGCAGGCCATCGCGCGTCAGCTGCGGCTGCGCAATTTGGGCGGCATCATCATTATTGATTTCATCGATATGCAAAGCGAAGAACACCAGCGCCGGGTATTACACAGCCTGGAACTGGCGTTGTCGCGCGACAAAACCAAGACCAATATTCACGGCTTCTCTGCGCTGGGGCTGGTCGAAATGACGCGCAAACGCACCCGCGAAAGTCTGGAGCATGTGCTGTGCACTGAATGTCCGGTCTGCGCCGGCCGTGGTTCGCTGAAAACGGTGGAAACCGTCTGTTTCGAAATCATGCGCGAAATCGTGCGGGTCAACCGAGCTTATGCGGCGGACAAGTTTGTCGTCTATGCCTCGCCGGCGGTTAAGGATGCTTTAATCAATGACGAATACCATAACCTGGCTGAGCTGGAAGTCTTTATCGGCAAACAAATCAGTGTGGTGATTGAGCCTGCTTACACGCAGGAACATTTTGATGTGGTGATGATGTAGTGACCCGATTCAAGCGTGCCGGCTGGTTTTGTCTGCATAAACTCTGGCTGCTGTGCGCAGTCGGGTTGGTGCTGCTTGCCACGCTGGTGACGTTGCTGCGGGTCGGTTTGCCTTATGCCACCGGTTATAAAACCGATATCGAACAGTTTATCGCCAGCCAGTATGGCGCCAAAGTCAACATCGGCCAGCTCAGCGCAGGCTGGCAAAGCAGCGGGCCTGCGCTGCTGTTGCAACAGGTCAGTATCAACGGCGGTAATGGCGACGCTTTGCTGGAGTTGCAGGAACTGCGGGTGCGGCTCGATTTCTGGGCCAGCCTGACCAGCCTGCAACTGAAGGCTGATAACTTCGAACTGAGCGGCCTGGCGCTGACGATTGACAGCCAGCGCCTGCTGCAGCAACAAAACGAAACGCCGGCCGATAGTGGTCCTTTGCTCAGCGCCGTCGAACAACTGCTGTTTCAGCAACTGAAAAACTTCACGCTGGTTGACAGCGAGCTGATCCTGCGTTCGCAATATACCCCACCCATTAAATTCAAACTGCAGCGGCTGGCCTGGCTGAACGATGGCGCTCACCATCAGGGCTCCGGCGAAGTAGTGATTGACGGCGTCACCGGCAATGCGCTGGCCTTTGTGCTGGATTTGCATGGCGACAGTCTGGCCCGCAGTCAGGGACAGCTGTACTTGTCCGGTTCAGATTTGGATGTGCTGCCCTGGTTTGAAAATTTACTGCCGCAAAGCCGCAAACTGGCGCGCGCCGACATCAATTTCCAGGCCTGGGGCGATATTGCCGGCGGCACCTTACAACAAATTCAAATCGCACTGGCAGAGAACCGGCTGGTCTGGCAGCAGGATGGGCGGCCGCAGCAGCTCAGCCTTGGCCAAGGCCAGCTGCGCTGGCAACCAGTGCCGGATGGCTGGCAGTTGTTGTCCAGTCAGCTGGAGCTGCGCTCGGGCACGCAAAGCTGGCATGATTTTCAGCTGCAACTGGTGCGCCGCCAGGGCGTGATGCAAGGGTCGTTGCAACAGTTACAACTACAGGCGGCGGTGCCGCTGGCGCAATTGTTTGCCGAAGATTCGGCGGCACTGCAAAAACTGCTGGCATTTCAGACCGATGCGCGCATTACCCAGCTGGGCATGCAGCTCGATGGCGAGCAGTGGTTTGTCAGTGGCGATTTCATCGATTTTCGCTCAGCGCCGGTGGACGACGTGCCGGGCCTTGACGGCCTGACCGGGCATTTCAGTGCCAGTGCGGACTATATCCGTCTTGATTTGCAAGGCATGGATGGCGCGTTACGCTGGACCGACGCCTTTAACCGCGACACGCCGTATCAACAATTGCAGACCCAACTGGAAGTGTTGCAGCAACAAGGCCAGTGGCAAGTTCGTTTGCCGGTGTTTCGCCTGCGCCAGCCAGAACTGGAACTGGATGCGCAGCTGAAGTTGTGGCTGGGCGAGCAACCGGGCATGTCCTTACTGGCAGAACTGCGCGGTGTGCCGGTGCCACAGGCGCAGCATTATTTTCCGACCCGCCATATGCCGGCATCGGTGATCAACTATCTGACGCCGGCGCTGCAAAGTGGTCAGATCCCGCAGGCGCGGGTGTTGTGGCACGGCAACTTTGCTGATTTCCCTTACGCCGGTCATAACGGTATTTTCCAGGCGCAGGCACTGGTGGCCGATGCGGAGTTTTCGTTTGACCCGCATTGGCCGGCGATTAAAGGTATGCAGGCCGAGCTTCTGTTTGAAAATGCTTCGATGTTGATCCAGAGTCAGGCCGGCTCTTTGTTTGATGTGGCGCTGGAGCAGGGCGTCACGGCGCGTATTCCGGATCTGTTTCATGCCGACACTTTGCTGATTGATATCAGCCGGCAGACGCAGGCTGAGGCGGTCACCGGGCTGATGCTGGCGTCGCCGCTCAGTGATTCGGTCGGTGCCACGCTGGATTATCTGGGGGTCAGCGGGCTGGTCGGCGCCAAAGTGCAGCTGCAGATTGGCCTGGCAGAGGCCGGAGTCAGAGCGCTGGGGGAAGTGGAGTTTTTTGCCAATCAGCTCAGTATCCGCGCACCGGCGCTGGCGGTTGAGCAGTTGCAGGGGCTGCTGACCTTCGACAACGAAAAAATTGCCAGCGATAAGCTGCAACTGGTCAGCCATGGCGTGCCGCTGGAAGCCAGCCTGCAAGGGGCGCAGCAACCCACGCACTACGAGGTGAAACTGAAGGCCCACGGTGAGCAGGCAACGGACCAGCTGCTGGCGTTGTTGTCACCGGACTGGCAGCCGCTTGGCACCGGTCGTGCCAATTTCAACTGGGACCTGAATATCCGGCTGCCGGAGCAGGGCTTCAGTTACGATTCCAGCGCCCTGATTGATTTGGCGGCCAGCGAGCTGCAACTGCCGGCCCCGCTCGGCAAAACCGCCAGTGACGGGGCCACTTTGTTGCTCGAGAGCAAAGGCAACGAGCAGGGTTCGGACCTGAAAGTCCGGTATGGCGACCAGGTGCAGTTGCTGGCGCGTTACGACGAAAGCCAGACCCGCATCAGCAAGGCGCTGCTGAGCCTGGGGCCGGCCAGCAGTCAGTTGCGCGATGGTTTCTATATCGATGTCAATCTTGAGCAGGCGCAGCTGTTACCCTGGATTGAGCTGTTGCAGAACCAGCTGCAAACAGACAACAGCCCGGCGGAACAACCGGCCTTGTTTCCGCCGCTGACCGCAGTCACGGCGAAAGTAGGCAAACTGCACCTGTTTGAAGACGTCTATCTGCATCAAACCCGTTTTAATATCAGCCCGGAAGCTGAACGTTTTCATCTGCGGCTCGACGCCACGGAAGCGAACGGCGATATCTGGCTGGCAAAAGATTTAAAACAGCAGGGCATCAGCGCAGATTTCAGCCGGCTGCAGCTGATTTTTGCCGACCAGCAGGCCGCCAAGCTGGCCGCGGCTGAACTGAAAGCGCAGCAACTGCTGGAAACTGAAGTCACCCAGCGCCCTGATTATGCGACGCTGGAAGCCGAGGCTTTTGCCAGGCTGCAACCGATGCCCTGGCTGGCCGATTTACCGCCGATCCGCTTGCATTGTGGTCAGTGCCAGGTTGGTCAGTACGCGCTTGGCGAAGTAACCGCCAGCAGCGAGAGTGACGGCGACAGCTGGACTTTAACCGAATTTCGCAGCAACAGAGCTGGTCACCAGTGGCAGTTGAGCGGCGGCTGGCATAAAGATGAGGCGCTGGGGGAAACCCGCTTGACCGGTACGCTGAAAAGCCCGGCGCTTGGCCAGTTACTGCAGGATTATGATGTCAGCAGCAGTATGAGCGGCAGCAAAGCGACGGTGACGTTCAGCAACTTAAACTGGCAAGGTGCGCCGTTTCAGTTTAACCGCCAGACGCTCAGTGGCGCGCTGAAATGGGAACTGGGTGAAGGCTCGCTGGTTGAAGTCAGCGACGGCGGCGCCCGATTGTTTTCGCTGCTGAGCCTGGATTCGCTGGTGCGTAAACTGCGGCTGGATTTTCGTGACGTCTTTGCCAAAGGTTTCTTCTACAATCAGATTAAAGGCTCGATGCAGCTCAGCGACGGCGTGGCGGCAACTGCCGACACCCGGGTCGACGGTGTCGCCGGCGACATCGAGATGCATGGTGAGGCCGATTTAAAAGCGCGCCAGATTGATTACCTGATGGCCTTCAGCCCGAAAGTGACCTCGAGTTTGCCGGTGATCCTTGCCTGGATGATCAATCCGGTGTCCGGCGTGGCGGCTTATGCGCTGGATGAAGTGTTTCAGTCGGCCGAGGTCATCTCAAAAATTAACTTCAGCGTGACCGGCGATCTGGATAACCCGACCGTGACCGAACTGGGTCGCAACAGCAAGCAGGTGAAACTGCCGGCGGCGGCGGTGCCAAAAATCAAAGAACCGGCACCTGACGTACTGCCGGCGCCTTTGTTACCGGCTGAGCGGCCGATGCCGGAAGCCAAACCTATTGAAAGCACGCCTGCTGGCGTATCGCCGACAGAAAACGGCAGCGCTATGACGCCGGGGAGCCCATATGCACAACGACAGCCATGACTGGCAACTGACCGTGCTGCAGATGTGCAGCCAGCCGGAGCCGGCGCAGAATCTGGCGCAAATCAGCCAGTGGCTCGCTGAGTTGCCAGCGCACCGGCCGCAGCTCGTCGCGCTGCCGGAAGGGGCTTTGTGTTTTGGTGGCGGCGCCGATGCTAATCTCAGGCTGGCGGAGCCGCTGGGTCTTGGGCCGGACAGCCCGCTGCAGCAACAGCTCAGTGCGCTGGCGGCACAACATCAGATTTATCTGCTGGTCGGCACTGTCCCGACGCAAACCGCGACGGACAGCCAGCGGTTTGCCGCCAGCAGCCTGTTGTTTGGCCCGGATGGCCAGTTGCTGGCGGACTACCAGAAAATTCATTTGTTTGATGCCGATGTCAGTGACAGTACCGCCCGTTATCGCGAGTCCGACAGCACTGTGGCGGGCAGCAAGCTGCAATTGGCCCGGGCCGGTGCACTGAACATTGGCATGTCCATCTGTTACGATGTGCGTTTTGCCGGCATGTTTTCTCAGCTTGCAGCAGCTGGCATGAACTTGCTCAGCGTGCCGGCGGCCTTTACCACGGTGACCGGTGCAGCGCACTGGCATGTTTTGCTCAGAGCCAGAGCCATCGAAACCCAGAGTTTTGTGCTGGCGCCGGCACAAACCGGCACCCACGCCAATGGTCGTCAGACCTATGGCCACAGCCTGATCATTGACCCCTGGGGTCAGGTGCTGGTCGATGCCGGCACAGCGCCCGGCTGGTACAGCACGCGGGTCGATTTACAACAGCTGGCCAGTGTGCGCGCGAAGATGCCACTGGCGGCTCATAACCAGTTTCAAAGCCAGTTTAAAAGTGAGTGCATATGACAACAACAGCAAGCCAAAACGCCATGCTGGCGCAGGTTGAACAAAACCTGATTGCGGCCAGTGATCTGGCCGACCAGGATGTGGCGGCCAGCCTGAGCTTTTTATTCGGTCATCAGCTCGATTATGCCGATTTGTATTTTCAGTCCAGCGTGCACGAATCCTGGGTGCTGGAAGACGGTCTGGTCAAAGATGGTTCTTTTAACATTGAACGGGGCGTCGGCGTACGGGCGGTCAGCGGTGAAAAAGCCGGTTTTGCTTATGCCGACACTATTTCAAAGCAGGCGCTGCAAACGGCGGCCAGCGCTGTCCGCGGTATCGCTGCGCAGGGCCAGCAAGGCCAGGTGCAGGCTTTTCGTAAAAGCGCACATCAGGATATTTATCTGCCGTGCGAGCCACTGCAAAGCATGAGCAATACCGAAAAAGTCGCGTTGCTGCATCAGATTGAGGCTTTTATCCGCACGCTGGACAACCGCGCTGAGCAAGTGATGGTCAGTCTGTCCGGTGTGTACGAGGAAATGCTGGTGGCGGCCAGCGACGGTACTTATGCCGCCGACATCCGGCCTTTGGTGCGGCTGAATTGCTCCGTGTTGCTGCAACACAACGGCCGGCGCGAGCGTGGCAGCAGCGGTGGTGGTGCGCGGGTGCCGTACAGTTATTTCAGTGAAGAGGTTAACGGCGAGCCGCGCTGGATGGGTTTTGCCCGTGAAGCGGTGCGACAGGCGCAGGTCAATCTGATTGCGGTGGATGCGCCAGCCGGCACTATGCCGGTGGTGCTGGGCGCCGGCTGGCCTGGTGTGTTGTTACATGAAGCCGTTGGTCATGGTCTGGAAGGCGATTTTAACCGCAAAGAGTCTTCGACCTTTGCCGGCCGTATCGGTCAGCAGGTGGCGTCGAAGCACTGCACTATTGTCGATGATGGCACACTGGCGGGCCGCCGTGGCTCGCTCAATATCGACGATGAAGGCACCAAGGCGCAGTATAACGTGCTGATTGAAAACGGTATTTTAAAAGGTTACATCCAGGACAAACACAATGCGATGCTGATGAAAGTGCCAGTGACCGGCAATGGCCGGCGCGAATCTTTCGCCCATCTGCCGATGCCGCGCATGACCAATACTTATATGCTGGCCGGCGATTATGCGCCGGAGGAAATCATCGCCTCGGTGAAAAAAGGCATTTATGCGCCCAATTTTGGCGGCGGCCAGGTCGACATCACGTCCGGCAAGTTTGTGTTTTCCGCCAGTGAGGCTTATCTGATTGAAGATGGCAAAATCACCACGCCGATTAAAGGGGCCACGTTGATTGGCAATGGCCCAGAGGCGATGCAGCAGGTGTCGATGGTTGGCCACGACCTGCAACTGGACGCCGGTGTCGGTGTCTGCGGCAAACAAGGCCAGAGCGTGCCGGTGGGGGTTGGTCAGCCGACGCTGAAACTGGATGCGATGACGGTTGGCGGCACCGCCTGATCGAACGCCCATCCTCTGTTGCCGGTCTGGCGCTTTCACGCGGATGAAGCGCACGGGCCGGCAGAGTTTTTGCCTGTCGCGCCGCTTTCCCGCATAATACCTGCCAACCTGCTGAGACACAGCGCAGAGTTATCCGGCCACAGAAGCCGGCCTGAACCAGGGATCCACTGACCTATGCTTGAACAGATGTTACACAGACGCCGGCTGGCGAGCCTGCCTTCGACGGCTTTTGCCGCGGCCGCCGTTGAAGTGTTGACTGATGCCTGCCAGTACCGCGAGCGGGTACTGGCGCTGATCGCGTCCGCCCGTCAGCGTATTGTGTTGACCGCCTTGTACCTGCAGGCAGACGAAGCCGGCGAACAGGTGCTGCGCGCTTTGTATCAGGCCAAACAACAAAATCCGGCGCTGGATATCCGGGTTTATGTCGATTTCCATCGTGCCCGTCGTGGCCTGATTGGCCAGAGCGGCATGAAAACCAATGCCGATTTTTACCGCGAAATTGCCGCTGAATACGCCGAACAGATTGAGATCCTCGGTGTGCCGGTGAAACGGCGTGAACTGTTCGGTGTACTGCATTTAAAAGGTTTTGTCTTTGACGACACCATTCTGTATTCCGGCGCTTCGCTGAATAATGTGTATCTGGGCGTTCCGGCCCGTTATCGCGCCGACCGCTATTTGCTGATCCACAATGCTGAACTGGCCGACGCTTTTGTCGCCGGCCATCAGCAAATTCTCAGTCAGGCGCAGGTGGTGCAAAGCCTGCTGTCAGACGACCCGAATCTGGCTCAGCATTACAAACCGCATCATCGCGGCTGGCTGAAACATGCCAGGGCCAATCGCTATCCGCAACATGGCAAAGCCGAAAGTCCGCTCAGAGCCAGTCTGCTGATGGGCATGGGCCGGCTGAAGAATCAGCTCAATCAAAGCTTGCTGGCTATTCTGGCGCTGGCCGAAAAAGACGTGCTGATTTACACCCCTTATTTTAATCCGCCGCCGGTGCTGGCGAAGGCGCTGCGCAAATGCTTAAAACGGGGCGTCAAAGTGACAATCGTGGTCGGTGATAAAACCGCCAATGACTTTTATATCCCGCCGACTCAGCGCTTCAGCCGGATTGGTGGCTTGCCTTACTTGTACGAAACCATTCTGCGTAAGTTCGTTAAACGGAACCAGAACTTCGTCGACAGCGGCCTGCTGGAGCTACGGCTGTGGAAACACGATGACAACAGTTACCACTTAAAAGGCGTCAGCGTGGATGGCCGTCGTCATCTGTTTACCGGGCACAACCTGAATCCGCGCGCTTTTGCGCTGGATTACGAGAACGGCATTCTGGTCGACGACGAGCTGGGGCAGTTGCAGCCATTATTGCTGCAGGAGCAGCAGCAAATTTTTGCCAATACCAGTCAAATCCGCCATTTCAGTCAGCTGGAAATGCTGAAAGACTATCCGGAGCCGGTGCAAAAACTGTTAAGCCGGGCTCGTGGTATTGGCCTGGATTTAGTGCTCAAACGGCTGATTTAACCGAATCAGGACAGGAGATTGCCAGCATGAGTCAGACGTTGGATTTGTATCAGGTCGATGCTTTTACCCATCAGCTGTTTCGCGGTAATCCGGCGGCCGTGGTGCCGTTGTCGCAATGGCTCAGTGATGCCCTGATGCTGCAGATCGCGGCCGAAAACAACCTGTCTGAGACTGCTTTTGTGCGCCATATAGCCGGTGGACATTACGAAATCCGCTGGTTTTCGCCGTTGTGCGAAATCGATTTTTGCGGTCATGCCACGCTGGCGGCGGCGACAGTGTTGTTTGGTCAGACCGGCCTGACGACGCTGCGTTTCAGTACGCTGAAAGTCGGTGATTTGCAGGTTCACCAGCACGGGGACTGGCTGCAGATGGATTTTCCATGCCGCGAAGCGCTGCCGGCGGTAGCGCCGCCGGCGTTGTTGCAGGCTTTTGCCAAAGCGCCGGCAGCGGTACTGCAAAGCCCGCAGGCCTGGTTTGTGGTGTATGACGACGCCGCTGATGTGCTAAGCGCTAAACCTGATTTGGCGCTGTTAAAAACACTGTGGCCTTACGATGTGGTGGTGACGGCGCCAGGTCATGGTTTCGGGGGGGAGGACCATTGCGGGCCATATGACTTTGTCAGCCGGTATTTCTGGCCGGCCAACGGCGGCGATGAAGATCCGGTCACGGGCTCTATTCATGCTGGTCTCGCGCCTTACTGGGCGCAGCGACTGGGCAAAACAGCCTTGCTGGCGTATCAGGCATCGGCCCGCGGCGGTGTGCTGCGTTGTCAGCTCAGTGGCGATCGGGTGTTGGTCAGCGGTCAGGCCCGGTTGTACCTGCAGGGGCGGATTTTTCTGCCGGACTGAGCTGCCGTGCATTTGGAAAAACGACAAGGCCGCCATTGCGGCCTTGTGCGTTCTGGCATGTGCAGAGGCGAGTGGCGGGCCATTGTTTTTCAGTGGCGGGCTGGCAGA
>CBINNO010000055.1:0-19306 GCA_966252055.1 uncultured Rheinheimera sp.
GCATTGCCGCCAGAGCGGGCTTTTTCTTTCGGATGAAGGCTGAGCTTTCTGCTTAGTTAATCGCTGGCAGAAATTCCATAATCACCTGGTTGTCTTTATAGAGCTGCAATTTCTGCTGATTGACTTCAATACGATCAGCCAGCTGCAGCTGTTTAGTGAACTGCTGCTCGTAGAAATTGGCGTCGTTGCAAAACTTGCGGGTGCTGACAATCGGCATCACTTTGAGCTGATTATCCTGCTGGGAGTAACCGGCATTGAAGTTATTGCAGCCGGAGAAACCATACAGACGATTGTTGTCATCAAACATCACCCGGATGTTGAGCTTTTGCGGTACGCTGATTTGAGAGACCGACTGCAGGCGCCAGACCAGATTTTGTACCTTGGCTACAGCTGCTTTGTCAGGGCAGGTGGCACCTGGCCAAAACTGGTCAAACTTATCGACTAACAGCGCATTTTGCTGTTCATTGCTCTTGCGGGCCGTCAGAGTGGCTACCACCGCCTTGCCATTGATTTTTGGATCGGTCTGATAAGTACGCAGCATCGGCATGTGGTGCTGCGTCATGGCGACATAATGGCTTTCGCCGGTCATACAGTCGATAAAACTCGCTTCGTTATTTTTCAGCTGATACAAACCAAGCAGCGGCATGCGCGTGTCTATCCGGCTGAATTGGCTGGCGCGGGTCAGGGTTTGGTTTTCTTTGCTGACCATTGGTTTGCCCGCGTTGTCGAGCAGGATCAGGTGTTGATTGCTGCCAAACTGGAAGGATGGGACTTTCCCTTGTTTGCTGCTGAAATGCAGCGTACGGTCATCCAATTGCCACTGACCTGACAGCAACTCCACTGTATTGCGGTCAATATACTCACGACGCAGTTCAAAGCGGCCATCCTGCAACAGGTTCAGCTGGTACTGGATCCCGGGGCATTTTTTGCACGGCAGTGTGCCTTTGAACGACATGTCGCGGTCGATAAAAATCAGCCCGAAATCGGTGGGTACTGCTTCTGCATTATCTGAATGCACGACTTCATCAGGCACCAGATCCGGTGTGGGCTCAACCACAACCGGCTGGACCGGCGCTGGCTCCAGCGGTTTTGGCGGGACCTGGCTACAGGCAGATAACAGGATGGCAGTCAGTACGACACTACGTTTCATTAAAACACCCGGCAGCCCTGAAAGGGCATTAGAAAATCAGCTGAAAAATTGCCGCCATTATAATGAAAATCCGGGCCTTCACCAGCCGTTTTCACTGGCCTGCCGTTGGGTACAGTGGGATCTGCGACCAGCACCCTCGTGGTTGTTCAGCCGCGGGTCTGTCCCTGCTGCTGTGCTAGCCATTGTTGTACTTCGCTGGCCGTTTGTGCCGGATATTGCTGCATAAAACAATGGCCGCCGCTGACCTGTTTCACTTCTAGCTCTGGGTGCAGTCGTTGGTAATGTTGAACTGCTTTGGGAATGAACGGGTAGGTGTCCTCGCCATAAATCAGTGAGAGTGGATTTTTGTGTTGATGAAGCTGGCGCCACAGTTGAGAGGGAAAACTGGCAAAAATTTCTGCTTCGCGCGCTGGCCGGCATTTCAGGCCGACTCCCTCGGGCAGATCGGCGAGACCATGATCGATGTAGGCTTGCAGTGCGTCGGCATGCCAGCCGCGGAACAAGCCACGCTGATGAAAATACTGCCAGGCTTGCTGGCGGTCAGCAAAGTGATGGCGTCTCTTGCGTGCTTTACGGGCGAGTGGCTGATGCTGGTAGAGGCCAACGCTGTCGAGCACTTTCATCAACCGTAACATGGCAGGCGTAAACAACACCGGGTCCAGCAACAAGGCTGCCTGAAACGGGCTTTGTGGCTGGCTGTGCACCAGGGCCGTCAGCACGCCACCGAAGCTGTGGCCCATGGCATAAGCCGGTACGTCGCCAAAGCGGGGTTTGTGCTGCAAAAAAGCCAGTTCTGCCAGACGGGCACTTTGTTCCCAGCCGACAAAAACGCCACCATGGTCGCTGTCCCCGTGGCCTTGCGCATCGGATAAAAACAAGTCGACCTGGTCAGTCAGTCGTTGCAATAATGGCCAATACATCAGGCTGCAGAAGCCATTGCCATGCAGCACATGTAACAGCGGTTTGCCGCTTGGCTCGCTGTGCCAGCCGCGCAGATGGAAACCCTGCGGCGTTTGAAATTGCCAGGGTAGCAGAGAAGGTGGGGCCGTCAGCATCCGTCCAAAAACCAAGTATTTACTCTAAAGACACCATGCCACAGGGCGGCTGAGCGCGCAACCTTGGTTATGTCGCTGCATGAAAACAAAAAAGCCACCCGCAGGTGGCTTTCGCAAAGGACTTCAATCAGAAGTTGTAGGTCAGGCGGGCATAGTAGAAACCGCCGTTAAAGCCCATCACAGAGGTGGTTGGGTATTTGGCACCCAGCACATCAGCCCATTTGTTCTCATCCGGATATTCGTCAAACAGATTACTGGCACCCAGCGCAATACTGTAGTTCTCGTTGAAGTTATAAGTTACTTCAGCGTCTACCGTCATTTCTGCGCCAGGGAACAGCGGCAGGCCGCCATCTTCTGCCAGCACCACACCAGAATCGGCGTGGTCTTCATAGTAGCTGCCGTAGTGGTTCAGACGCACATAACCGCTCCAGTCGCCTTGATTGTGGCTGATTGTAAAGCTGCCACGTACATTCGGCAGGCCCTCTTCGATTTGCTTGATTTTTGCTTCCCAGATGTAATCCGAATGGCGATCGACCGTTGTTTTCGTCCAGTTAGCCGCCAACGCTAAAGTGGTTCTGCCGCCAAACTGGTCCAGACCGTAGTTTGCGACAAAATCGAGGCCTTTGGTGGTGGTGTCGAAGTCATTGGTGAAATATTTCACGCCGGTGAAGCTGGTTGCATCCTGTACGCCCATTGCCAGTAACTGCTGGATGTCGGCGTCCGACAGATCCTGAGAGGAAGACTGGCTGATACGGTCGTCCACTTTAATCTGGAAAAAATCGAGGGTGACATACAAGTCATCAATTTCGACTACAGTACCAAATGACAGGTTGACTGATTCTTCCGGCGTCAGCGCTTTACCACCTTTTAACACCGAGATTGGATGTGTCGGCGGCAAGGTCGCGTTATCTACTAACCCTTTGCCGGCGGCGAAGGATGTCGTGACGTTGCGGACCATTGACTGACCGATAGTTGGCGCACGGAAACCCGTGCTGACGGCGCCGCGCAGCGCAACTTCGTCACTGGCCTGATAGCGGCCGGTCAGTTTGGCGTTGGTGGTCGAGCCGAAATCTTCATAGTTTTCATAACGAACCGCGAAATCGGAACGGAAATGGTCACTAAACTCAGCACCAAACTCGGTGTATGCCGCATAGTTGTAGCGGTTGAACGAACCGGCATCGTCTGGTTTAAAACCCGGGAAACCGTTGGAGCCGATACCAAAACCCTGTGATGCCAGCGGGCCTACGTTAAATGAGTTTTTATCACCGGCATAAATTTCAAAAGTATCAATGCGATACTCCAGACCTGCCGCAACAGCCAGCGGATATGGCAGGGCATCCACTTCAATCAGCTTATTGGTTTCGTAGTTGATGGCCTGTTCCTGCTGCACGTACTTACCTGCTTCGAAATCCCGCGGCGTGGCAGGTCCCATCGAGGCATTGATGGTATTTTTGATGTAGAACTCAGCTTCGCTGCGACCGTATGTTGAACTCAGGTCGAAGTTCCATCCATTGTCCCAGGTACCTTTGAGGCCGCCAGCCAATGCGGCGTCGGTGACGATACCGCCGAATTTAGGTGTGAAACCGCCCGGCAGGGATTTGTAAAAGGAGAAGCAATGCGCTGGCAGTGCATTCACCTTGGCGGTGATTTGTGCATGGTTTAAACCAGCAATGGCAACGCTCGGACAGACGCCTTTGGTGCTGTCCAGATTGCCAACCAGCAGCGTTTCGCCGCCATCGTTGGAATAAACGCCACCGCGGTTGGTCGGATTGCGGTAGTAAAAACCGCCTTCGACATCGCGCTGAGCGAAATTGCCAAACATGTAAAACTCTTTTTCTTTGGCGACCTCTACGCCGATATTGCCGAAAATTTTAAAGTCGCGTTTGATTTCCGGTGAGCCCCAGACCTGGGCCGGATCTTTAATGTTGGTATTCCCACCGGCCTTGAGGGCGGCCGCGTCGCCACGCTGCACGGAGCGGCTGGTAGGATTTGACTCTTTATACTCAGCGCTGAAATTGGCAAAGCCATCACTGGTGAAGGGCAGACCAATGTTGGCGCTGACCTGGCGCAAATCGCCGTCGCCTTCATATTGCTGACCGGTTTTCAGTTCGATGGCGCCACCTTCATCGGCATCTTTTAAGCGGAAGTTGATCACACCGGCAATCGCATCCGAGCCATATTGCGCGGCGGCGCCGTCCCGCAGAATTTCGACCTGCTTGAGGGCGATAGAAGGAATTGTAGAGATATCAGGGCCTTGCGAGCCATCTGATAAGCCGCCGCCTAAGAAGGTGATCACTGCTGAGCGGTGACGGCGTTTGCCATTGACCAGCACCAAAGTGCTGTCTGGCGGTAAGCCACGTAAATTGGCCGGGCGTACCAGCGTGGACGCGTCATTAATCGGCTGTGTATTGACGTTAAACGACGGAACGACAGCGCTCATCAGCGTCATCATGTCGCTCGGGCCGTTTTTGTTGAATTCGTCTGCACCAATTACATCGACCGGTACCGCGGAATCGCCGACAGAGCGTGGGGCGCCGCGTGAGCCGACGACCACAATTTTCTCAACGTCCTGTTCGGCTTTTTTTTCAGCGCCAGCCGGCTCCTGTGCCAGTGCGCCATGGCTTGCTGTGGCCAATAACATCAGGGTACCGCCAGTCATGGCTGCTTTGATGCAAGCGGCCAGCGGGTTTAACGAAATGTGTGTTTTCATGGGTTTGCCTTTCTAATGTTTATCCTGGATAAATCCGCGTCGCTCTTGGTTTTTTTCGTGCGCGCAGATTTAACTTATTGCAATTGATTGCATTTGTCCAACGCCAATATTTGACTTTTTATCGCAAAAATAATGTTTTCTGGCTGATTTGTTAGTTTCTGATAAGGGTAATTCTCTTGGCGTGACTATGTGCGGGCGCTGGTCTGATCGCAGCTCCGGCCGGGTTTTAACGCTTGAAAATTTCTGGCAGCTACAGTTAGATGGGCAGACTTTTTACCAAGGCCCTGACACAGATGAAAAATACAATTGTATCGGCTGCAGTTTTTTGCAGTCTGAGCGCGGCAGTCCAGGCACAGCCGCTCAACCTGCAACGGTTATTTGCCGAACCGGCATTAAGCGGGACGGCCCCCAAATCACTGGCATATTCGCCGGATGGCAAACGTATCACTTACCTCAAAGGTAAAGCGGCTGATGCCAGCCGGCTCGATCTCTGGCAGTACGATATTCAAAGCGGCAAACACAGTTTGCTGGTGGACTCAGACAGCCTGGTTCGCGGCAGCGAAACGTTGTCGGACGAGGAAAAAGCCCGCCGCGAACGGTTGCGCCTGTTTGCCAGTGGTATTGTCAGCTATCAGTGGTCCAAAGACGGCACGGCGTTGTTGTTCCCGCTTAATGGCGACCTGTACCACTATGCATTGGCCGGCGGTAAAGCGCGCAAACTGACGCAGACCGAAGCATTTGAAACTGACGCGCAAATCTCACCCAAAGGCGGTTACGTCTCTTTTGTGCGCGAGCAGAATCTTTATGTTATTGATTTAAAAAGCGGAAAAGAAACACAACTGACCAAAGACGGCCAAGGCCCAATCCGCAATGCGATGGCCGAGTTTGTCGCCCAGGAAGAAATGGGCCGGATGACCGGTTACTGGTGGGCGCCGGATGACAGCAAAATAGCCTTCACCCAGTTTGACGAATCGCCGGTAGCAGAAGCGGTACGCAACGAGATTTATGCCGATGAAATCAAGCTGTACAGCCAGCGTTATCCTTATGCAGGCCAGGCCAATGTCACCATTAAACTCGGCGTGGTTGGCCTGGCCGATCAGGCGGTGAACTGGCTGGACCTGGGCAAAGAAAGCGATATTTATCTGCCGCGGGTGGACTGGACGGAAAATCCGGATTTGTTGACCTACCAGTGGCAGAGCCGTAATCAGCAGCTGTTGGAGTTGCGCCTGGCCGATCTGCGCACAGGCCAGCAGCGTGTGCTGCTGACGGAAACCAGCAACAGCTGGGTCAATCTGCATGATGACCTGAAGTTTTTAAAAGACGGCGATTCTTTCATCTGGGCTTCTGAGCGGGATGGTTACAAGCATTTGTATCGATATTCGCTCAAAGGCGGCGAGCCGGTACAGCTGACGCGAGGCCCCTGGATAGTCAATCATCTGGAAGCGGTCGATGAAAAAGCCGGATTGTTATATTTCAGTGGCCGCAAAGACACGCCGCTCGAAGCGCATTTGTATACAGTGCCGGTCAAAGGCGGCGATATTACGCGGCTGACTGAAGCCGGCAGCCACCACCAGGTGGTCGTTGCCAAAGACGGCAGCGGTTTTATTGATACCGCATCGGCGGCTGTGACTTTACCGGCGGTGACGCTCAGAGATGCCAAAGGTAAAACCCGCACTGTACTGGCTGGCAACACGCTGGATGCGAATCATCCGTTGACACCCTTTGCCAAAGATCTGGTGCAGCCAACATTTGGCACCTTAACCGCCAAAGATGGCCAGACGTTGCATTACCGGCTGTTTCAGCCAAAAAACCTCAAAGCAGGCCACAAATATCCGGTGGTGGTTGGGGTATACGGCGGGCCGGGGGCCCAGCGGGTCACTAACAGCTGGAGCCCGAAAGATCTGTACTTCCAGTATCTGGTTCAGCAGGGGTATCTGGTATTTCAGCTGGATAACCGGGGCTCAGAAAACCGCGGTAAAGCATTCGAAGCGCCGATTTATCTGAAACTGGCCGATGTTGAACTGGAAGATCAAAAGACCGGTGTCGATTATCTGCGCACGTTGCCATTTGTTGACCCGGCCCGGATTGGGATCTATGGCCACAGCTATGGCGGTTATATGACGATCATGGCAATGCTGCGGGCAGGTGATTATTTTGCTGCCGGCGTATCCGGTGCACCGGTCACCGACTGGACCTTGTATGACACTCATTACACGGAACGTTATCTGGGGCATCCACAGCAAAATGCTGCTGGTTATACCGCCAGTTCGGTGTTTCCATACGTGGATGGTTTAAAAGGGAAGTTACTGATCTATCACGGCATGGCAGATGACAATGTGCTGTTTACGCACAGCACTAAGCTGTTCTCGCTGCTGCAAAGCAAAGGCAAATCTTTTGAGATGATGACCTATCCGGGCAGTAAACATGCGATGTTTGGTCAGCCGGTGCAGACGCATCTGCATCAGACCATCACAGAATTCTTTGAGCGTACGCTCAAAGGGCCGGTGCAGCCGTAACCGCAAGCAGCTTGCCGGCACAGGGGGGTTACCTGTGCCGGTTGGCTGAGTCGGCATAATCAGTAGCTAAAAACAGTAGATCAAAGTCAGTCGCTCAGCGCCAGCCGCCCAGGCACTACCGGTTAGCTTTCGCTGCTCAGCTCATGAGGGCATGGCAGGCCTGCGGCAAAAGCCAGCAGGTTATCGACAGTCACGCGGCTGATCTCAGTCAGCGCTTCCTGGGTAAAAAACGCCTGATGGCCGGTTATGAGCACATTAGGGAAGGTCAGCAGACGCTGAAACACTTCGTCAGCAATCACTTCTTCCGATAAATCTTTGAAAAATAAATCGGCTTCCTGTTCGTATACGTCCAGACCAAGCAAGCCAATTTTTTTGTGTTTTAATGCCTCAATCACCGCTTTGGTGTCGATGAGCCCGCCGCGACTGGTATTAATCAGCATCACGCCATCTTTCATCTGTGCCAGGCTGGCTGCGTTGATCAGATGATGGCTGTCGGGGGTCAGCGGGCAATGCAGGCTGATGATGTCACTTTGGGCATATAGCTCGGTGAGCGGCACATAACGGGCGCCCGGGGGCAGCAACTCTGGTTGTGGCTGTGGATCTATGCAAAGCAGTTGCATGCCAAAACCACTGAGGATACGCGCCGTTGCCAGGCCAATCCGGCCGGTCCCGATGAGGCCCGCTGTTTTGCCGTGCAGGTTAAAACCGAGCAGGCCCTGCAGGCTGAAATTGTCATCTCTGACTCTGTTGTAGGCCTTGTGCAGCTTGCGGTTCAGGCACAGCATCATGGCCACGCAGTGCTCGGCCACCGCTTGCGGGGAGTAAGCCGGCACCCGTGCCACCCGGATGCCGAGCTGATGCGCGGCGTGCAGATCGACATTATTAAAACCGGCGCAGCGCAGCGCGACATAACGCACACCGGCCTGATGCAGCCTGGCAAGGACGTCCGCATTCAGGCAATCGTTCACAAACACACAAACCGCCTGGCTGCCTGTGGCCAGCACCGCGGTCTCAGTGTTCAGTGCCTGCGCAATAAAATGCCAGCGCAGCGATTGCTCCGTCGAGGCCTGTTGCAAAAACGACTGATCATAACTTTGGTTACTGAACACAGTGACGATAAATGGGCTGGCAGACATAGCGGCTCCTGTTGTTGTCAGGCGGAAGAGGCCTGCGAAGGCAGCAGCGCCAGTTCAGCCTCAATGGCATCAATAAATTGGGCGGGGCGGGTTCTGGGGGCGTAACGTTTGACCACCACGCCATCTTTGTTGACCAGGAACTTGGTGAAGTTCCATTTAATCGCCCTGGTTTTCATCAGTCCGCGCGCCTGATCCTTCAGATATTCAAACAGAGGGTCGGCGTCCGGGCCATTGACGTTAATTTTTTTCATCACGCCAAAACTGACACCATAGTTTAACTGGCAAAACTGCTGAATATCTTGATCTGAACCCGGTTCCTGTGCACCAAACTGATTGCAGGGAAACGCGAGGATCTCCAGGCCCCTGGCGTGATATTGCTGGTACAGCTGCTCCAGATCCTGATATTGCGGGGTAAATCCACAGCGGCTGGCGGTGTTGACGATTAACAACACTTTGTCGCGAAACTGGCTAAGGTCGAGTGTCTGTCCCTGGGCATTCTGCACTTTAAAATGATGCACGTTGGCCATCTGATACTCCTGTTTCCGATAAATTGGGTCCGGCTCTTTGGCGAGGACTGATGATTTTGCTATTTGTATCATAAATTTGTACATTGGCCGCCAGCGTGTCACAGAATTAAGTCATTTGTATGTCAGCAACTTTTTCCAAAGGACAGGTCGCCTTTATCGGCCTCGGGGTGATGGGTTATCCGATGGCCGGTCATCTGAAAACGGCCGGCAGTGTCGTCACTGTCTTTAACCGGACAGCGGCAAAAGCCAGTGCCTGGGCGCAGCAATATCAGGGCAGTTCTGCAGCGACGCCGGCGCAGGCGGCTGCGCAGGCCGAATTCGTGATGCTGTGTGTGGGTAACGACGATGATGTACGCCAGGTGGTGTTTGGCGAGACTGGTGTGTTAGCGGCGATGGCCCCCGGCAGCATTCTGATTGACCATACCACCGCGTCGGCCGATCTCGCGCGTGAACTGGACGCGGCTTGTCGCGCACGCGGCGTCGGTTTTCTGGATGCGCCGGTTTCAGGCGGTCAGGCGGGGGCAGAAAAAGGCCAACTGACCATCATGCTGGGCGGCACAGAAGCCGACTTCAGCCGGGCCGCGCCCGTGCTTGGTAACTACGCCAAAAGTGCCCGTCTGCTTGGGCCTGCCGGCAGCGGGCAGCTCGCCAAGATGGTCAATCAAATCTGTATCGCCGGCGTGGTACAAGGGTTAGCGGAAGCCTTGCATTTTGCTGATTGCGCCGGGCTCGATGCTAAAGCCGTGCTGGAGGTGATTTCCAAAGGGGCTGCGCAGTCGTGGCAAATGGAGAATCGTGGCCACACCATGGTGGATGGTCAGTTTGACTTTGGTTTTGCCGTCGACTGGATGCGTAAAGATCTCGGCATCACACTCAGCGAAGCGCGTCGCAACGGTGCGCAGTTGCCGTTGACGGCCCTGGTGGACCAGTTTTATGCCGATGTGCAGTCGCAAGGGGGGGGCCGGCAGGATACTTCCAGTTTAATCCGCCGGCTGCATAAATCTGGCTGACGACAGCTGTTAATCCTCCCGCTGCTGCAGGCTCAGCAAAGCCACACCGCTGAGCAGCAGCAGCGGAACCAGCACGAGCTGGCTGAAAAGGTCCAGTTCGCTGCGAGAATTTAACCACAGCAGCAAACCACTTTGTGCTGCCAACAGCAGCCATCCGGTTTGTTTCAGACTGACCCGCATCTCTCACCTCCATGAATGTTGCCCGAAGCAGGGCCAGTGTACTTGGCCGGTCATTCGCGCTATAGTGGCATTAATGACACTTTTAGGGTGAAAATAGACAAAATGCGGCAGGTTATCATTGTGGTTTACCCCGGCGTATCACTGGGACAGCTGACCGGTATGGCGGAGATTTTCCGCTTTGCCAATGAACTGGCGCATTTTCAGCAACAAGGGGCTGGCCAGGATTTGTATCAGGTGCAGTATTATCAGTTGGGGGGCGGGCCGCACTACGATGCCGGCCCGCTACAGCTGAGTTGTTGTCCTGAGCTGCCGGCGTCAGTGGATTGCTGGCTGATCCCCGGTAGTTACGCCCATATGCGCGAGCAGCTGTTGCAGGTGACGGCGCTTTTCAGCGAACACGCTTTGCTGTTCAGGCAGCAGGCCCTTGCGGGCAGTGTGATTGGTGCTGGCTGTAACGGCACTTTTGCGCTGGCGGCGACCGGCCTGCTTGATGGCGGTCTGGCGACCACTTGCTGGTTTCTGGCTGATTATTTTCAGCAGACCTTCCAGGACATTACGCTGGATGCGCAAAGCAGCGTGCGACGCAGTGGCGTTTGTCTGACGGCCGGCGCCAGTACTGCCTATATCCAGTTGTGCCTGCAGATCATCGCCGACCAGCAGGGCAGCCGCTTCGCCAGTCAGTTGGCAAAATTGCTGATGGTGGAGCCGGCGGGGCAGAGTCAGGCGCCTTTTTTGTCAGTGCAGCAGCTGCTGAGTCATCAGGACGAAAAAATCGCCAATATTCAGCAATATTTACGACAGCGGCTGGCGCAGCCGCTGGAGCTCAGTCAGTTAGCCAGCGAGTTCGCCATGAGCAGCCGGACTTTAAGCCGGCGTTTTAAAGCGGCAACCGGGCTTACGCCGATGGCCTGGCTGCAAAAACTGCGCATTGATAAAGCCAAGCAGCTGCTGGAAAACACCATGCTGCCGCTGGAGCAACTGACCTTGCAGGTGGGGTACGAGGATGTCTCATCTTTTCGCAAACTATTTCAGCAATACACCCAGATGACGCCGAAAGCCTATCGCGCCCATTTTGCCAGTCGTTGATACCGGTGGCAGTTTCCGGTGATTCTGGCTGATTTTTTCCGCATACCTCCAATGCTTGTGATAGAATTTTGTTAATTTATTTCTTTCTGGTTTACTTCTGAGCGATGCCTTTAACTGACCTGAGCTGGCAATTGTACTTGTTGTTATTTAGTGTTGTTGTGATGTTGCCATGCATCGCAGTCTTTCTGCTGTGTCGTATCTACAAAAAAGCGCTGCAGCCATCACTTTGGTCTCTGGTTGGTTTTGGCAGCCTTTTTTTGTGGCTGAGCTGGTCGTTAAGTCACAACGCTATTGTGCTGGAAGGAAGTCAACTGACGCTCAAAGCAGGCTTTTATCAGGCCAGTTTTAAAGATTTATCCCGCGCCGGTACTGGCATCGAAGTGTTAGGTCGTGCGGAGCTTGGCGACTTCGCGCCGAGCGTTGCGGTCAATGCCCTGCAGTTGCCAAGTTATCAGGTTGGTTGGTTTCGTCTTAAAAATCAGCAACTTGCTTTTGTGATGCTGATAGGCGACAGCCAGGAAGTCAGTCTGGTTCGCGCGGGCAATCAATTGGCTTTGGTCGGAGGCAATCTGCTGAGCAGTTCCGGGACTGTGGTTGCTGCCCGTTAAGCCTATCCCTTCGTTTTCGCGATAGCATTTGCGTCCTTCGTCAGAGCCCTTCACAGGTTGCAGTTTTTACAATAAGCCGGCTGCATTTGCCTGAGTTCAGCCGCGGCCGGAACTTTTCTGGCGCAGACTGACTCAGTTGTGTCATCGGGCCAGCACAGGGATTGTCATCTGTTGTGGCATAATGTGATTAACTGTTATGTTTTGGGAGCCGGACATGATCCGTCCGTTTTTGTTTGTCGCTTGTCTGATGTTAACTGCATGTGGTGGTGGCGATACCACAGCCACGCCAACCCCAACCAATCCGCCGGGGCCTGTGTCAGTCAGTCTGAGTCTGAACATTGAAGGCGCCGGTTCGCTGGATGTCAGTGGTCAACCCGCTTGCGCGACCCAATGCAATGTCACTCTGACCAGTGGCAGCTCGGTCACGCTGACCGCAAAGCCGGCGACAGGGGCTGAATTTGACAGCTGGACCGGGGCTTGCGCCAGCCAGACCAGCGCCAGTTGTACTTTATCACCCACTCAGGCGGTGACGGTCACCGCCAGGTTTCGTGTCCCAGTGCCGACTCATCTGGTCAGTCTGGAAGTCAGCGGCAATGGCCAAATCAATGTCACAGGGCAAAATCCTTGCCGGGGCAGCTGCGAACTGACCGTCACACAGGGCAATACACTGTCATTGCAGGCGCAGCCCGACACTGGTGCTGTGTTTACAGGCTGGAGCGAACCTTGTACAGGTGTTGAACCTGACTGTCGTCTGACGATTACCGAGCCGGTACAACTGAGTGCTCAGTTTGAAGCCGCGCCGGTGAATTACCCGGTTGCAATCACACAAACTGGCGCCGGTCAGGTGCAGGTCAGCGGGACATCACGTGTTTGCCGGCCCCGTTGCGATTTGCAAATAAAAAGTGGCACCGAGCTGGTACTGACCGCCGTCGCTGACAGTGGCGCGGTGTTCAGCGGCTGGAGCGCACCTTGTCAGAACCAGGCGGCGGAATGCCGCACTGTGGTGAGTGGCCCTTTGGCTATTGAAGCCAGTTTTGTCGCGGCAGTGGTCAACACCGACCTGGCAGTGCGGACAGAAGGGGGTGGCCAGATCCGCTCTGCTGCGTTAAGCGCACCGTGTCGGGGGGCTTGCACCTTATCTGTCGCCGTCGGCAGCCGTCTTGAATTCAGTGCTGAAGCCGATGAAGGTCAGGAGTTTACCGGCTGGGACGGCGCCTGTCAGGGGATTGACGTCTGTCGGCTGACTGTACAACCGAACAATACAGTGACGGCCCGTTTCGCGGTCAAAACAAACCCGGAAGCCGGGCAGAATTTTATCGTCGTCACCAATCCGCACGCCAGTGCGCTCAGCCAATATCCGTTGCAATTTGCCCGGCCATTCGTCGAAGGCGAAATTGCGCAGTTTCCACAGTTAGTGCTCAATGGCAACGCAATCCCGACGCAGGCGGATGTCAAACAACGTCACCCGGATGGCTCGGTGAAACACGCCATCATCAGTGCGATTATCCCGCAAATCGCTGCCGGCGCGGCCTTGAAGCTCAGCTTCACCAACCAGGCAACCGGTCGCCAGCAAGGGGCGCCGGATAAAGCGGCCATGCTGAGTGCGCCATACAACTTCGATGCGAAAATCGAGGCAAAATTTGACAATGGTACCGCCGCAACAGCGTCGGCCCGCACTATGTTAGAACAGGATAAATTCAGTTACTGGACACAAGGCGACATTGCCACCACTGTGCTTATCGTCGATCACAGTGCATCGCGAGCTTCTGATTTTGGCGCAGACACACATAAATCAGTCAGACCTGCGTTTTACGCCACATTCTGGCCGGCGCTGAACAAAGTGCAGGTCCGTTTTGTCGGTGAAATCAGCCACACCGCGGCTTTGCAGGACCAGACATACGATTTAACACTGAGTGGTGGTGTCAATAACGCCGCAGTCTTGTACCAGCAGGCGGCCTTGCCGCATCAGGCAATGACACGCTGGACCCGCCAGTTCTGGCTGGGTGAACAAGTGCCGGCAATTTCTCTGAATCATCAGCTGGCATATCTGGCGAAAACCCGTATGGTGCCGAATTTTGATGCAAAGCGTGAGATCAGTGAAGCGACTATCGCCGCTCAGTATAAAACCTGGAGTGGCAAATCGACGCAGCTTTATGGCGCCGGGCTGTGGATGCGTGCGATGGCAACCGCAGGTGGCCGGCCGGATTTGGGGATTTATCCGGCCTGGTCGGTCCGTTGGCTGTATTCCGGCGACTGGCGACTGGCCGAAATTGCGCTCAGACAAGCCGAATTAAGCGGCGCCTGGCCTTATCACGTGAGGGAAGGCGATGCCAGCCGTACTTTTGATGAAGCAAAACAAATCAGTGGCCTGGGGCGTATTTTGTCGGTCAACCAGGGCGGCCGGCCAACAGCCTGGTTGCCGCGGCTGAACTGGCATGAATCAGCCGAGCGCGACAAGATTAATCCGGTTGCTGAACTGGCGAAAACCAGCTGGCGGCCTGACGTGCCGCATCATCCGGATGTCAGCTCATTGCAATATATGCTGACCGGTGATTATTACATGCTGGAGCAGCTGATGTTCTCTGCTGCTTACACCACGATGGACAACAACGCTGCGGCCAAAAATTCGACTTTAGGCCGCGGGCCGACCGGCAGCGAAGGCGCCTTGTATTCCGGCGAAGTCCGCGGCCAAGGCTGGGCGCTGCGCACCCGGGTGCATGCCGCATCGCTCATTCCTGATGCGATGCCGGAACAATTCTATTTCCAGCAACTGACCCGTAACGCCCTGGCGCTGTGGGAAGGTCTTTATAATGTCACCGACACCCCGAATAAAGACTCTACTTTATGGCAATTTGCCCGCACTGTGATTGCGCCTAAAGAGTTTCCTTACGCTGCGGGTCAGTCGTCACCATTGGGGCAATGGGTGCACAATGCCAAGCAGGCTGAAACTGCTGCCAGTGATTATTACGATATGAAAAAAGCCGCGGGTGGCGCTTCTCCCTGGATGACGCATATTGTGGTGTTGGCCTTAGGCCGGGCGCAGGAGCTCGGTTTTGCTGCCGGCCCGATGAAAGCTTTTGTCGGCCGGGTGCTCAGTGCGCCGGCGCTTGATGAAAATTTCCCGCTGGAATTGTTGTCGGCTTATCGCCAGCCCAGTATTGCCCAGCCAGATGGCCGCTGGCTGACCAGTTGGAGCGAAGTGCAGGACGCTTACTTACCGGCGTACCGGCAGGAAACCATAGACCGGTATCAGAAGGGCGCTTATATTGACGCCGAATTTGGCTATAACGCCTTGATTTGGGCAGCCTCTTCTTATGTCACGGATCTGCCGGGCGGCATGACGGTCTGGCGTTTTTATCATGATCGACTGGCCGATCGCAGTCAGTTTGACGGCAACCCGAAATGGGCCATTCAGCCGCGCTGAGCAGGAGTATTGTTGTGAGCGCTGTAACACGGATCGGCAAACAGCTGGTGGCCCATTGGTCGGACCGCCACAGTTGTCTGTGCAGTCGGGACCATTGGGTCTACCGCTACGATTACCAAAGTGGCCGGTTAAGCGAGCTGTGCCGGTTACCGCCGGCTCATGACACGCTGGCTGGCCGGCTGAAAGATGCACTGGCCCGCAGCCGGTTTTATCAATGGTTGCGCCCTGCTGCCGGCCTCAGCCATCTGGTGCCGCTGGCCAATGGCGATTTACTGATGTTGTATGACCGTTTTTATCACTACAAGGCTGGCCAGGCGGGCAAGCAGGCCAGTGTGATTGCCGCGCAATTCAGCCCCAAACTTGCGACCCCACTGCGGGGGGGCATCGCAGTGCATGCTTTGAGTCAGTGCGCCTATTATGGCGAGTATCTGAATGGCCATTCACGCGATATCCGAGTGGTCAGAGTCAATGCGGCGCGTCAGCAGGTTGAAGTTTGTTGGACCTTTAAACGCAGTGAAATCAAGCATGTTCATGCGGTGCATTATGACCCGTTTCGTAACCGCCTTTGGGTGTTGACTGGGGATACCGACCACGAGTCGGCCATTTTTTATACCGACGACGAGTTTGTCACTTTGCATCAACTCGGCGGCGGTGACCAGCGCTGGCGAGCCATCGCGATGTGGTTTAGCCAGGACTTTGTCGAATGGGGCATGGATGCCGGTCAGGATGCGCCGGCTGATTGTCTGAACAAAATCTATCGCTACCGTTTTGAAGATAGCAGCCTGACTGAAATGGCCAATGTCGGCAACCCGGTGTATGCGGCCTGCACGCTGGCAGATGGTCAGGTGATAGTCGCGACCACCTTTGAACCCAAACGCACTCAGGCGACGCCACCAACGGCTCAGCTTTGGCGGCGCGACCTGAACGGTGAATGGTCGGAACTGACGTCTTTTGGCTATCAGCGCAGCGCGCGTCAGGGCATCAGCAGCTATGGCATGGTGTATCTGCCCAAAGGCGAGTTACCGGCCGGACAGCTGGTCTATACGCCGGTCAACAGCCAGACCGACGACTACCAGACGTGCCTGTTGCCGTTACCGGCAGCGGGCGTGCGCCGCTGAATTTGTGTTCGCTCTGTTGACTGCAGAGCTGCCGGTCCTTCGCCCGGATGCTTAGCCCGCATGTTTGGCCCGCATGCTTGGCCGAATGCTCAGCAGTGGCGTTGCTGGCCACATTGTCAGAACTGGAAGTAGACAAAACCGGCTTCGCCATTGACCAGGGTAAAGAGCGCCAGCGTCAATGTCATTAAAGCGCCTGCCTGCAGCCAGGCCGGTTGGCGGCAACACCATTGCATCAACTGTTCGCTACGCTGTGCGGGCACATAATGCAGCATGATGGCAAAGCCAAATAACAGCAGCGGCCATGGGCTCAGGGCCGGCCAGCTCAGGCTGAAATTGCCGAGCATTGCCGTCGCATACTGCTGCGCCGCCGTCAGATCTTCGGCGCGGAATAAAATGCGCGACAGTGCAATAAACTGAAACACCAGCGCGACGCGCAGCAACCAGCCCCAGCCATGCTCAGGCAGCGGCGCTAAGCCAGCGGCTTTACGCCGGCTGCGAAAATACCGTTCAATACCGACAATGCCACCATGCAAAAAACCGTACAGAATAAAATTCCAGCCGGCGCCATGCCAAAGCCCGATGGCAACAAAAGTGATCAGCAAATTCAGATAAACGTTGCCTTTGAGCGAGCCGCCAAGCGCAAAGTACAGGTAATCGCGAAAGAAACCGGACATCGACATATGCCAGCGCTGCCAGAAGTTGGAGACGCTGTCGGCTTTGTACGGCTGATTGAAGTTTTCCGGTAAATGAAAGCCGAGCATCCGCGCCATGCCGCGGGCGATATCGGTATAAGCCGACAAATCCATATAAATCTGCAGGCTGTAGGCGTACACCGCCAGCAACAAATAGCCGGAGTTGAACGCCGCTGGATTGTCAAAAGCCGGATTGACCAGCTGTGTGGCCAGCACATCGGCAAAGATGATTTTTTTGATAAAACCCCGGCATAGCAGTGCCAGCCCGCTGTCAGCGCTGTAACGATATTGCTGCGCCGGCTCGGCAATTTGCGGCAACAGTTGACCGGCGCGGGTAATAGGACCGGACAATACGGTCGGGAAGAAAGCGACAAAGAGCGCAAAATCAGCCAGCGAACGGCATTCGCCGATTTTGCCCCGATAACAGTCAATGCTGTAGGACAGGCTTTGAAAGGTAAAAAATGAAATGCCGATCGGCAGCGCCAGTTGCAACAGCGGTAAATTGGCTTCAAGTCCGACAGCACCGAGCAGGCTGGCGGCACTGTCGATAAAAAAGTTCAGATATTTAAAAGTCGCCAGCACCCCCAAATTGACCGTCAGGGCGCCAAACAGCGCCCACTTGCGGGTTCGGGATTGGCTGCTCTGGCAGATCACCTGGCCGGCATAAAAGTTGGTCAGGGTGGCGACCCCCAGCAAAGCGGCAAAACGCCAGTCCCAGCTCATGTAAAAGAAATAACTGGCCAGCAGTAAAAAACTGTTACGGCCACGCGGTTGCTGGCGAAGCAAATAAGCAACCAGCAGCGTCAGCACAAAAAACGCTAAAAAGTGAACAGACTGAAAATTCATTGCTGAGCTCCGCCAAACAGTTGCTGCCGGGTGATCAAGTCCGCCAGCGCTTTGGCAAACAGCTGTTCGCCTGCAAAAGAAAAATGACTGGCATCGACAAAATACTTGCGCCCGCCGGGCATGACGGCATCCAAATCAAGCAGCGGCGCGTGAAATTCGCCGGCCAGCTGGCGAATTTGCGCGTTATGCAGGTCGTACAACTGATGCAGGGCCGCGACATCAAAGCAACTGTTGTAATAACGGGCGGTTTCTGACAAGGCCAACTGCTGTGTCAATGGCTGATCTGGCCGGTAAGCGCGGGTATTGGTCACCACCAGCACTGGTTTACCGGCCGCGCCGGCACTTTGCAGCACACTGGCGAAGGACTGGCGAAAGCCGGACAGATCCAGACTTGCCGGGTCGACCATATCGACGGCGCTGGCTGATTTGGGCCGCAGCATCACCGTATTTTTAAGCAGCAGATCTGTGGTCAGCAACCAGGATGGCAGCGACAGCTGCGGCATCCGTGCCACAGTTTTTTCTGGTGGATTGCCCGCACGGCAATAACTGGCAAAGTCGTTGATACCGCTATACAGAATAAAACCATCGGGTTGGTAACGTTTGGCAGTAAATTCAAGCATTTGCTGTTGCTGACGCAGCGAATAACCGGCGATGCCGGCATTGATCACTTCCACCTGCCGGCCAGGATACTGGCGCGTCAGTAACTGCTGCAACAGTGCGGCGCTGGTTTCGTCGTTGGTTTTGGCGTAAGCACCCATCACAGAGGATGCGCCGATAAACACCAGCCGCAGACTGGCGGCGTTGCGTGCAGTTGCAACAGGTGCGCTGCGCAGGCCCTCAGCATTGGTCACCAGTTCAGATTCTTTGCCTTTAAACGTTTTATTCGGTCTTAATGTCAGCATGCCGCTGACCGGATCGGTAACATAACGGGTTTCGTTGCTGAGCAGGTTAAACACACTCTGGCCGAATTTAAGATGAGAGCGGGTTTGTAAGGCGATTTCCAGCAGCATCAGCAAGAGCAGCGCCAGGCCTATTACTTTTAATACCCGCAGCGGCTGATGCGCCTGCAGCTCTTTGTCTGACACTGATTTCATTGACAACATCCTGATTGCAACGACACGAAGACGAGGGGCAGGTGATGAACCTGACCAAACGCATGATTCTAACGGATCTTGTGGGCTGTCAGGCAAGTAATAACTGCGGTCATGTCTGCGGCCGGGATTGCCAGGCGAATTGGCTGACGGGCTG
>CBINNO010000056.1:0-19230 GCA_966252055.1 uncultured Rheinheimera sp.
CGCACCAGGACGACATCGAATTTTTCAGTTATTTGCAGTTCTGTGCGCAGCAGCAGCTGGCAAAGGTACAGCAGCAGGCGAAAGACCGCGGCATGTTGCTGGGTTTGTATCGTGACCTGGCTGTTGGGGTCAGTGAAGCGTCGACCGAGATTTGGGCCAATGCCGAACTGTATTGCCGCGGCGCCAGTGTCGGCGCGCCACCGGATATTCTGGGGCCCAAAGGCCAGAACTGGGGCTTGCCACCGATGTATCCTTATGAGCTGTTCCGTCAGGCCTATCAGCCGATGATTGAACTGTTCCGCGCCAATATGCGTGACTCGGGTGCACTGCGGATTGACCACGTAATGGCGCTGCTGCGGCTGTGGTGGGTGCCAAAAGGGTCAGCCTCGGCGGGTGAAGGGGCGTATCTGTATTATCCGATCATGGACTTGCTTGGCATTCTGGCGCTGGAAAGTCAGCGCCAGCAGGCGGTGGTGATCGGTGAAGACCTCGGCACTGTGCCGGATGGCATTTTTGAATTGCTGCAGCAATTTGGTATTTATTCTTACCGGATCTTCTTCTTCGAGCAGGCTGAAGATGGCGGTTACATCTCGACAGCGCATTATCCGGTACAGGCGATGTCCGCGCTGACCACCCACGATATGCCCACGTTGATCGGCTTCTGGCACTGTTCAGATTTAAAACTCGGCTTAACACTGGGGCTTTATACCGAAGAGATCCTGCCGGGGCTTTACGACGACCGCCATCAGGCCAAACAGCGCATCCTGGATTCATTGCATGGTCATGGCATGTTGCCGGCTGATTATCCGCGTTCGGTGGAGCATCTTGGCATGGACAGAACACTGAGTTTTGCCCTGCAACAGCACCTGGCGCGTGGTAGTTGTCAGTTGTTGTGCCTGCAGTTGGAAGACTGGATGGAGATGACGGAGCCGGTGAATGTGCCGGGAACCAGCGATGAATATCCGAACTGGCGCCGCAAGCTGAGCCTGACGCTGGAGCAACTGGAACAGCAGGAACATATCCGCCAACACTTACAACAATTGACACAGAACCGCAGAACAGGCTTATATTCATAAGCTTAATGCTTCAAGTTCCGCCGCTTTGGCGGCGGAATCTTCTAATTCCCGCATTTAGACACAGGATTTGTTATGCCGGCTGCTTTGTTTCAAGCTTTGAATGATGTTCGTTGTGCCCGTCCATTTGCGCTGCTGGGTTGGCAACATGCAGAAAAAGGCCTGTTGATCCGGGCCTTTTTGCCATCTGCGCTGCAGGTGACAGTGCTGTCGGCTGAAGATGGCAGCGAGATAGGCGTCATGTCGCCGGTGGATGGCGCGGCCGGTATTTTTGAATTACTCCAGCCGCGCCGGCGCAAGACTTTTGTTTACGCGCTGCTGGTTGAGACGGCACATCACCGCTATCAGCTGATTGACCCCTATCAGTTTAAGGACGAGGCTTTTTATGCGGTCCATCATGTCAATATGCGGCCGCAGAACCTGTACCAGCAGCTCGGCGCGCAGCTGATTTCGCTCAAAGCGGGCAAAAAGACTGTCCCGGCTACCCGTTTTGCGGTTTACGCTCCGCATGCCAGCAGTGTCAGCCTGATTGGCGACATGAACAACTGGGATGGCCGTTGTCATCCGATGGAGCGTACTGAGTGTGGCCATTGGGTGCTGGTCGTGCCAGAGGTCGCGGCAGGCGTGCGCTACAAGTTCGAGATCAAAGACGCACAGGGTCATATGCTGCCGCACAAGGCCGATCCGCTGGCTTTTGCCGCCGAGCAGTTCCCGTCGCATGCGTCTTTGGTGTTTGACCACAGCAGATATCAGTGGCAGGACAGCGCCTGGCAACAACGTCAGCACGACCCTTATCACAGCCCGATGAGTATTTACGAGGTGCATTTAGGCAGCTGGCGTACCAAGGCCGATGGCAGTTTTCTGACTTATCCGGAATTGGCCGAACAACTGATCCCTTACTTGCAGGATATGGGCTATACCCACGTCGAGCTGCTGCCGGTGCTGGAGCATCCTTACACCGGTTCCTGGGGCTATCAGCCGCTTGGTTTGTTTGCTGCGACTTCGCGTTATGGCACGCCGGATCAGTTCAAAGCCTTTGTGGATGCCTGCCATCAGGCGGGTATTGGCGTGTTGCTTGATTGGGTGCCGGCCCACTTTCCTGAAGATGGCCATGGCCTGGCGCGTTTTGACGGCGGTCATTTGTATGAATACGCCGACCCCCGTCGTGGCTGGCATCCGGACTGGAACTCCTGCATTTATGACTTTGGCAAAGACTATGTGCGGCAGTTTCTGGTCGCCAGTGCGCTGTTCTGGCTGGATAAATTCCACATCGATGGCCTGCGGGTCGATGCGGTCGCGTCAATGCTGTATTTGGACTATTCACGCGAACATGGCGAATGGATCCCCAATATTGATGGCGGCAACCACAACTATGAAGCCATCAGCCTGCTGAAGTGGCTTAATACCGAAGTGTACAGTCAGTTCCCCAACACCCTGATGATCGCCGAGGAGTCGACCTCATTTGCCGGAGTCAGCAAGCCAGTGGACCTCGGTGGCCTCGGTTTTGGCTTTAAATGGAACATGGGCTGGATGAACGACACGCTCAGATACATCAGCAAAGATCCGGCTTATCGCAAATATCATCACAACGACCTGACTTTTTCGATGGTGTATGCCTACAACGAGAATTTTATTCTGCCGCTGTCACACGATGAGGTGGTGCATGGCAAAGGCAGTATCCTCGGGAAAATGCCGGGAGACGAGTGGCAGCAGGCTGCCAATCTGCGGGCATACTACGCTTTTATGTTTGCTCATCCGGGTAAAAAACTGAATTTTATGGGCAACGAATTTGGTCAGGGCACCGAGTGGAATCACAACATGCAGCTGCCGTGGTTTTTGCTTGATTTTGACAAGCATCGCGGCATCGCGCAGTTATTCCGCGACTTAAACCATACCTACCGGCGCTGTAAACCTCTGTACGCGCTCGATCATCAGGCGGCAGGTTTTGCCTGGATAGACCATCAGGATGCCGATCACAGTACAGTGTCGTTCCGCCGGCTGGATGAGACCGGCGATGAGGTGTATGTGATCAGTCATTTTACGCCGGTGCCGCGCCAGCAATTCAGATTACCGGTGCAGCACAGCGGCCGTTATGAAGTGATCCTCAATACGGATTCCGCTTACTACTGGGGCAGTAATCATCCGGTTGGACCGCAGTTTGAGACTGATGAGCACAACAACCTGCTGCTGGATTTACCACCATTGGCGACTTTGTATTTACGGCGTAAGCGTTGAGGGTATTGTCATGAAAGGCCCGGTTGTAAGTGGATTTGGCCAGCAGGCTCCATTGGGCGCCCGCTGCGTCGATGCGGCGGCTGGATGCTGGAATTTTGCGTTATTCGCGCCAGAGGCGACGGCGGTGAGTTTGTGCCTGTTTTGCCCGGACACCGAAGAGCCGCTGGCAGAACTGCCGTTCAGTGCCCGCACTGGTGAGCACTGGCATCTGGAAGTCAGCGGGATCCCGGCGGGCAGTCTCTATCTGTATCGCGTTGACGGGCCGCGGCTGCCGGCGCAGGGCTTCACGTTTGACAGTCGCCATCTGCTGCTGGACCCATATGCCCGCAAGTTAAATCGCGCCGTGGTATTTAATGAGCGGCTTTATCAGAGCGACAGCCATTACATGCTGGCCAAAGCGGTGCTGGACGAACAGCCGTTTGACTGGCAGGGCAGCATGAAGCCAGCGATACCGCGGGAAAAAACCATTATTTACGAAGCACACGTCAAAGGCATGACGATGTTGCATCCACAAGTGCCAGAAGAGCTGCGCGGCACTTATCTCGGGCTTTGTCACAGTGCTGTCATTGAGCATTTAAAGATGCTGGGTGTCACCACTTTACAGTTGCTACCGGTGGCTGCTTTTATGACAGAACCGCGGCTGGAAAAACTGAAACTCAGTAATTACTGGGGCTATAACCCGGTGTGTTTTCTGGCGCCAGATCCGAGATATCAGTATCAGGACGCGGTGGCCGAAATCAAACAGCTGGTACGGACTTATCATCAGCACGGCATTGAAGTGATTCTGGATGTGGTGTTTAACCACACGGCCGAGGCCGATTGTTATAACCTCAGCCTGCGCGGCCTGGCGAACCGGCAATATTATTTGTTTGAGAGCCATGCCGATATCACCGATTACCAGCATTATTGTAACTACAGCGGCTGCGGTAATACGCTCAATGTGGCACATCCGGCTACGCAGCGGCTGGTGCTGGACGCGCTGCGTTACTGGCTGACCGACATGCAGGTGGATGGTTTTCGCTTTGATCTGGCGGTGACACTGGCGCGCGAGCATAAAAGATTTACCCCTTTTGCCACTTTCCTGCAAATCGTGGCGCAGGACCCGGTGTTGTCGCAGGCGAAACTCATCGCTGAACCCTGGGATGTTGGCCCTTACGGCTATCAGCTCGGGCAATTCCCGGCGCACTGGTCTGAACTGAACGATAAATTCCGTGATTCTGTGCGCTCTTACTGGCGCGGCGACGAGGGCAGCCTGAACGAATTTACCACCCGGCTGCTGGGGTCACGTGACATCTTCCAGAAGCATCACAAGCCGGCAGCCTGTTCAGTCAATTATCTGGCGTACCATGACGGTTTTACCCTGCACGATGTGGTGTGTTATCAGCACAAGCACAACTGGCTCAACGGCGAGCAAAACCGCGACGGCCATGACCACAACCTGAGTTGTAACTATGGCGTGGAAGGGCCGAGCAGCGACGCCGATATCCTGCAGCGCCGTTTTCAGCATAAACGCAATCTGGTGGCGAGCCTGCTGCTGAGCCAGGGCATTATCCATTGGCTCGGTGGCGATGAGCTCAGTCACAGCCAACAAGGCAATAATAACGCTTATTGTCAGGACAACGAGCTGAGCTGGCTCAACTGGCAACTGGATTACCATGCGACACAGTTTCACAGTTTTGTGCAGCAGATGATCGCCGTGCGTCAGCAATATCCTTGCCTGCAGCAGTTGTCGCTGCTGGATGACCAATATCAGTTGCACGGCGACAAGCACCAAATTCATTGGTTGAATGCCGATGGCAGTGAAAAAACCGAAGCCGACTGGCATCTGCCTGCCATCCGGTATTGTTATTTTGTCATCAGCAGTTCAGGTGCTGACAGCCCCTTGCTGGTGCTGATGAACGCGGCTGAGCAGGCCATCGAAGTCACACTGGACGGCCGGCCCTGGCATTGTGTGATGGATACCAGTGAGCAGATGGGGCTGGTATCGCCAGTTGGGTGCGTGGACGGCCGTTATACTCAGCAGGGGCGTTCGATGTCACTGTGGGTGATGGTCGGAACAGTGTAAAGTTTTTTAGCTTCACTGCGCCTCTGGTCGTTTTTTTCAGTATAATCGCGCGCATTTTGCAGTCGCAGCGCTTTCAGAGGTATGGAATGACAATGTCAACGCAATTGTGTGACATCGGTTTTGTCGGTGCAGGAGTGATGGGGAAGAACCTCATTCTGAATCTGGCGGATCACGGTTATAAGGTCGCCGCATTTGACCTGGACCACAAAAAACTGGAATCCGTGATCCAGCAGGATTTACAGGAAACCGGTGGGCAGGGCGGCCGGGTCGTCTCCTGTAGCTCCTACACCGAATTGTTATCCCGCCTGACTCAACCTCACCTGATTATTCTGTCTGTCCCCGCTGGTAAACCTGTTGATGATGTCTGTTGTAAGCTGATTGATGCCGGCATTGCCGCCGACGATATCGTGGTCGACACCGGTAACAGCCTGTGGACCGACACAGTGCGGCGCGAAAAACACTATGAAGGCAAGTTCATTTTCTTTTCGACCGCTGTTTCCGGTGGCGAAGTAGGAGCCCGTTTTGGCCCGAGCTTAATGCCAAGTGGCGACCCCTATGCCTGGACCCGCATCGAGCCGGTCTGGCGCGCCATTGCCGCTAAAGTAGACCCGGCCACCGGCCGTGCCATTGAGCGTTATGAGCCGGGTAATCCGGTCAAAGAAGGCGACGCCTGTGCCACTTATATCGGCCCTTCTGGTTCCGGGCATTATGTCAAAATGGTGCACAACGGCATCGAATATGCGGACATGCAGCTGATTTGCGAAGTGTATCAGGTGATGCGTGATGCGCTGGGGATGTCGGCTCAGCAGGTCGCTGATGTGTTCAAAAGCTGGAATCAGGGCATTCTGAACAGTTATCTGATGGAGATCAGCGCTGAAGTGCTGGCGACCAAAGATTCGGAAACCGGCTTGCCGCTGGTGGATGTAATTCTGGATAAAGCGGGGCAGAAAGGCACAGGCCTTTGGACTGCAGTCAGCAGTCTGGAACTGGGTTGCCCGGCACCGACCATCGCTGAAGCGGTCTATGCCCGTTCGATTTCGACCAACAAAGAACAGCGACTGGCGGCGTCCACTATTCTGGCTGGCTCCAGCCATGACAAGCCGCTGGAATCCGAGCGGGAAGCGCTGATCAAACAGCTGCACGATGCGCTGTACTGCGCCAAAATTTGTGTTTACGCACAAGGGTTTGATCTGATGAAAACCGCAGCGCAGGAGCATGGCTGGCAGCTGCAGTTTGCCGAAATCGCCAAGATCTGGCGGGCAGGCTGTATTATCCGCGCAGTGTTTTTGCAGTCGATCACTGAGGCTTATGAGCGCCATGACGACCTGGCCAATTTATTGGTCGACCCGTTTTTTGCCAAGCAAATTTCACTCAATCAAATGAACTGGCGCCGTGCTGTGGCGCAGGCCACTATGGTCGGCGTGCCGGTACCGGCTTTAAGTTCAGCACTGAGTTATTACGATTCTTACCGCACGGCAGTGTTGCCGGCCAATCTGTTGCAGGGCCAACGTGATTATTTTGGCGCCCACACTTTTGAGCGGACGGATAAGGCAAAGGGCAAATTTTTCCATGTCGACTGGAGTGTTGCCGGCCGGCCTATGCTGAAAATCAAATAAGGAAAACAGATGAAACTCAGTGACGAACAATGGCGGGCCAGGCTCAGTGAAGAAGAGTTCCGCGTCACACGGCTAAAAGGCACTGAGTATCCGTTTTCCGGCACTTTGTTATATAACGAAGCGGCCGGTGTCTACAGCTGCGTCTGTTGCCATCAGCCGCTGTTTCGCTCAGAAACTAAGTTTGATGCCGGCTGTGGCTGGCCTTCTTTTTTTCAGGCGTTACCGGCGCAGGTGCGCTATCAGAAAGACTTATCACACGGCATGGTGCGTACTGAAATCCTCTGCGCCCATTGTGATGCCCATTTGGGCCATGTGTTTGATGACGGCCCGCAACCATCCGGCCAACGCTACTGTGTTAACTCGGTATCCCTGCGTTTTAACAAGGATACCGATTAAATCCACCGGCTCAGAATGCCGGCGCTTTGAACTGGCCTTGCGCCAGTGAGGCGACCGTCTCGTCGGCCAGATCTTCAATCTGCTTGATATTCAGCGCGTTGTCTTTGGCGGCTTTGACAATAGTGTCAAACTCAATCCGCTGCACACCCGCTTCCTGCGCGACCAGTGCCCAATGATAAGACTGCGGCAGTTTTTGCTGCTTAAAATATAAAGTCGTCAGGCTGGTATAAATGTCGGTATCAACCACATCACCGGCTTTATAGAGCTTTAATGCGTCCAGCATGGTATTGATGGCGAGATTTTTATCTTTCTCGATGTAATAACGGGCCAGCGCAAATTTCAGATCCGGCGTATTGAGCTGACCATCTTTGGCTGCTTTTTCAAAGCGTTCCAAGTGAGCTTTGCTGCCGTGACGTGACCAGTGATAGTACAACAAACCGGGATAATCAGAGGTTTTGGTTTCTTCATCCAGCCGTTTGATTTCATTGAGCGAAACCATGTAACTGTTGACTCGGGCTGTGGTTTTCTCTTTGAGCTTGATGTGCTCAATTCCTTTCGCCAGTTCCATACATTTGGAATATTTCTCGAAATCGAGCAACAATCGGTACTTATTGGCGTCGGAGGGTAATTTCAGTTCACCGTAGCGGGCCAGAATGGTTTCTGAGCGCTCAACCCGGCAATGACCATCTTCGACCAGATCGGTGCAGAGCCCGGGTTTTTCCTGACATACCTGTGTGATATTGAGTTCTTTTTCGCCACATGCGGCCAGCACGAAAACGGCAGGCAGCAGCATCCAGATTTTTTGCATAGTTCCTCCGACAGCTATCTGCTGAGCATACGCAAAACCACAGAAAAAATCATTTGTAATTGTTGTTGTAGGGTTACCAATTCAATTACAATGCGCTGCCGTTCAGGCCCCTTAATTCATACCCCCAAGCAGACGTAGAAGGCAACAGTATGACTTTATCGCACGAAGAACTGTACCAACGCAGCTGGCAGGAGCGCCAGGAATATGCCGAAAACATGCAGCCCATCATCGGCCGGCTGTATCGCAATAAAGGCATCGAACTGGTGGTCTACGGCAAACCGCTGGTGAACGCGACCACCATTGATATCATCAAAGCGCACAAAACAGTCGAGCGTTTTGAACAACAAAAACTGCGTTTGCGCGAGAGTTTTCCCTTGCTTGAAGCCATCAGTCAGATGGACTTGGCGCCAGGCCGTATTGATTTGGGCAAACTGGCCTTTGCCTACACATATAAAAATGCTGCTGAGGGCCTGACATTACAACAGTATCTGGACCGCGAGCTGGCGAGTTTACTGAATCGCCCGGATGACCTGCAGCCGACCGATGTGGTGCTGTACGGTTTTGGCCGGATCGGCCGTTTACTGGCCAGGCTGATGATTGAAAGAGCCGGCCCAAGTGCCAAATTACGTCTTCGCGCCATCGTGGTGCGGGGTGGTCGTAACGGTGATTTGGAAAAACGCGCCAGCCTGCTGCGCCGCGATTCTATCCACGGTCCATTTAACGGCAGCATCACAGTAGACAATGAAAACGTCGGTATCAAAGCCAACGGCACCTTCATCAAAGTGATTTATGCGGACAGCCCGGACCAGGTCGACTACACCCAATACGGCATTCATAATGCTTTAGTGGTTGATAACACGGGCATTTATAAAGACGACGTGGGCCTGAAGAACCATTTCGCCGCCAAAGGTGCCGCCAAAGTGTTGCTGACTGCACCGGCCAAAGGTGATGTGAAAAACATCGTGTACGGCGTCAACCATGCGACTATCGCTGCCGAAGATTTGATTGTGTCTGCGGCCAGCTGCACCACCAACGCCATTACACCGGTGCTGAAAGCGCTCAATGATGAATTTGGCATCAAAAACGGTCATGTAGAAACAGTCCACAGTTATACCAACGACCAGAACCTGATCGACAACTATCACAAAGCAGAGCGCCGTGGCCGCGCGGCACCGCTGAATATGGTGATCACTTCGACCGGCGCAGCTTCGGCGGTTGCCAAAGCACTGCCTGAACTGAAAGGCAAGCTGACTGGTAACGCCATCCGGGTGCCAACACCAAACGTCTCAATGGCCATTTTGTCGCTCAATCTGAACAAAGCCACCAGCCGGGATGAGCTCAATGCCTATCTGCAACGGGTGTCGCTGTTCTCAGAATTGCAGGACCAGATTGACTTCACATCCTCGACTGAGATTGTGTCGAGTGATTTAGTGGGCTCTCGTTATGCGGGTGTGGTCGATTCTCAGGCAACCATCGTCGATGGCGACCGCTGTGTGTTGTACGTTTGGTATGACAACGAGTTCGGTTACAGCACGCAGGTCATTCGGGTGATGAACGAAATGGCCGGCATCCATTATCCAACCTTGCCGGTTGCGCGTTAAGCCAAACCAATCAAAGCCGCAGTGATGCGGCTTTTTACTGCTTTTACAGGTGGTCGCAGCAGCAAGACAACGGACAACAGCTTGTGTTAGCCTTGGCGCCACCTTGGTCCCCGTGGAAATAACAATGAAAATTACCAGTAACTTTGACAGTGGCAATATTGAAGTGATTGCCGCAGACCAGATTGATGATATTCGTCTGGCCATTCGCAAAGATCATATGTCTGAGTTTTATCAGTGGTTTCACTTTCGTCTGCATACTGACAGCTTCGAGCCACACACCATTCGGCTGACCAACGTCAGTACTTCAGCGTATCCGAAAGGCTGGACTGATTACAAAGCGGTGGCTTCTTATGACCGGGAAACCTGGTTTCGGGTGGATACCGAGTTTGATGGCGAACATTTGGTGATCAACCATTATCCGGAAGCGGAATCGTGCTATTTCGCCTATTTCGCGCCTTACAGTTACGAGCGTCATCAGGACTTGCTGGCCCAGGCGCAAAGCAGCGGTCTGGCGCAGCTGGTTGATTTAGGCAATACACTGGATGGCCGTGACATGTCGTTGCTGATTGTCGGCGAGCCGGGCGACCAGAAGAAAAAAATCTGGATCACCGCCCGTCAACATCCGGGCGAAACCATGGCCGAATGGTTTGTCGAAGGACTGCTGGACCGTCTGCTGGATTTAGATGACGGCGTGTCGCGTGAACTGCTGGACAAAGCGGTGTTTTACATTGTGCCCAATATGAATCCGGACGGTAGCGTCCGAGGTCATCTGCGTACCAACGCGGCCGGCATTAACCTCAATCGCGAGTGGCAAACGCCGTCGCTGGAAAAGAGCCCGGAAGTCTATCTGGTCCGGCAAAAAATGCTGGAAACCGGCGTCGATATGTTCCTCGACATTCATGGTGATGAGAATCTGCCGTACAACTTTGTGGCAGGCGCTGAAGGCGTGCCTTCTTACAACGCCAAAATGGCGTCGCTGGAAACTGCATTTAAACAGGCGCTATTGTTGATCACGCCGGAGTTTCAGGACGTATATGGCTATGACAAAGATGCACCGGGCGAGGCCAACCTGACGATAGGTTCAACCTGGGTGGCCGAGCAATTTAAATGTCTGGCGTACACTTTTGAGATGCCATTTAAAGACAATGCCAATCTGCCGGACGCTCAGTTTGGCTGGTCAGATGTGCGCTCAATGAAGTTAGGCGCCGACACCCTGACCGCCGTGCGTGCGGTGGTTGATCAGCTTTAAGCACCGCGCCGCTGGCAGGGATGTGACAAGAAAGGCCGGTTTGCAAAGCCGGCCTTTTGTTTTATAGTGCCACAGTTTTTTCAGGTAGGTGGATATGGCGATTGTGTCCTGCCCGTTTTGCGGCAAAAAAGTTTCAAGTAAAGCAGCCAGTTGTCAGCACTGCGGTCAAAGTCTGGCCGAGGTCAGTCCGGAACAACTCGAGCGACTGAACCGCGACAATAAACTTGCCAAGAGCCAGCAAATCAACAATCACGCGATGTTGGCGACGATGGTGTTTATCGGCAGTTTTATGTATTTCTACTTTAAAGAGCCTGAGACAGGCACCTGGCAATCCTGGATGGCACACGCCGGCATGACGCTGGGTGCAGTCAGCTACCTGGTCTGCAAAGCCCGCATGATCATGTTTAAGCGGGGTTAAAGTGGATTTTCTCGCACTGGTCAGCGCCATGTCGGCTGACACTTATCAAAAGTTACAGGATGCAGTTGCCACCGGCCGCTGGGCGGATGGCACGCCGCTTTCTGAGACGCAGCTTGAACAAAGCCTGCAACTGGTGATGGCTTATCAGGCCAAAGTGCTGAAATCGGCAGAACCATTCACCGTCGGTTCTGACGGTCAGATGGTGATCAAATCAAAAACGGAAATGAAAGCACAATTTGGTGCTGAGCAGTCCATTGCAAGGTTCGCACACGATGATCTTTAAACGTTGGTTTAAGCCGAAATGGCAACATGAAAACCCCGCTGTCCGGCAGTTGGCGATCGCAGAACTGGATCAGCAGACGCCAACCCAAAAAGAAATTCTGCATGAGCTGGCCTTTAATGACGGCACTGAAGCCGTGCGCCGGGCCGCGCTCGAGCGACTGAACGAATTCTCGTTGTGGTGGCAAGCCAGTAAACATGAACCGGCCGAGCGGCTGAAGCAGTTTGCTGAGCAGCAACTGGTGCACATGCTGCTGGAGAACCGGGTCTCGCCGGCACTCAAAGCTCAGTTTATCGAAGAGTGTCAGCGTAGCAGCATCCTGGAGAAGCTGGCATTACAGGAAAGCGACGCGGCGGTAAAACTGCAGTTGTTGCACCGGCTGAATCGTCAGGAACTATATCTTGTGGCTTTACAGGACAAAGTCCTGCCAGAGTCCAGCAAACTGACCCTGTTGACCTTGATTGATGACGACAAACAGCTGGAAAAAGCCGGACGCCAGTGCAGTGAGCCGTTACAACAAGCGATACAGGCTGAGCTGCAGCAGCGTCATGAGCAGCGGCAAAAACCAGAAAAATTACGCAAACAACTGGTGTTGTTGTTGGCAAGACTGAATGCGGTTCGCGAAAAAACGGACGTCACGCAGGCAGAGCAACAATGGCGCGAGTTGTCTTCGCAGTGGCAGGCCTTGCAGGATCAGCTGCCAGTGCTGCCTGAAGAAGAAAGTGCTGAATTCAGCCAAAAGTATCAGCGCATCAGCGAGCAAACCACAAATATGCTGGCACCAAAGCTGGCGGCTTTGGCCGCTGCAGCGCAGGCTGAGCAGCAGAAAGTAGCCCGGCAACAGCAGCAACAACATGCTTTGCAGCAGTTACAGTTATTGCAACAGCAACTGGGCCAGCAAATCGCTGACGGCGCTCTGGATCAGGCTGCAGTGCAACAACAGGCCTTCGAGACGCTGCGTGCGCAAATCGAAGCCCTGCAACTGCCCGCGGAATTACAATCACCGTTGCACGCCAAAATTAAAACCATCCAGCAGCAATTTGACCAGTTACCACAGCTGGCTGAAGCACTGGCTCAGGCTGCGCGATTGCTGGCTGAGTTGTCGGCACAGCCGCTGCCAGAGGCGGCTGATGCGCCATCGGCATTCGCCGGGTTTCGCCAGTGGCAAAAACAATGGCAACAGGCCAGCAAAGCGGCTGGTGCCATGTTACCGGAAGCTTTTGTCCACAGTTATCAGGCGCTGGTGAAACAATGGCAGGAGCACTGTGAACCTTTGCTGGAAAGTCAGCAGAAACAATCCCGCTTGCTTCGCAGCAAACTGAGTGAATTCAAACGCTTACACCAGGAAGGGCGCTATAAAATTCTGTTTGGCCTGTGGAAAGGGATCCAGACCGATGTGGCGCAGCTGTCGCCAGCGCAGCGTCAGTTGCTGGAAAAAGATCTGCAACTGGCTGAGCAGGCCATTGCGGATCTGGCTGATTTGCAGGCCTATATTGCCACGCCACGTAAACAAGCATTAATTGCCACCTTACAACAATTGCTGGAAGACAATTCTTTGCCGGTCGCTGATCGTGCGCGCCAGGTCAAGCAGGCTCGTCAGCACTGGAATAGTCTGGGACGGGCAGAGCCTGAACTGGAAGAGCAGCTCAACGAGCAGTTTAATCAGTTGTCTGAGCTTGCTTTTGCGCCGTGCCGAGAATTTTATGCAGCGCAGGACTTGTTGCGCCAGCAGGCTGCCGCCAACCGGCAGCAGGTCATCGCCGAGTTGCAACAACTGAGTGAGTCCGGATTGCAGGGCAAAGCGCTGGATCAGGCATTGCAGTCTGTTCAGCAGCGCTGGCAGCAGGCCGGTGCAGTATCCAAAGAGCAATATGATGCGCTGCAGTCAGCCTATCAGGCCGCTTTACAGCCATTAAAAAAATTGCAGCAGCAGGCCTATGACGACGCCGCAACTGTGAAGCGCAATCTGATTGGGCAGGCCCGGCAGTTTGCGGAAACCGCGCTTGGCGAACAAGTCGAGCAAATGAAGCAACTGCAACAGCAGTGGAAACTAACCGGATTTGCTGGCCCCAAGCAGGATCAGGCGTTGTGGACTGAGTTCCGCACTGCTTGCGACGCATTTTTTGCCAAGCGTCAGCAACAGCGCGAAGCCGAACTGCAGCAGCTGCAGCAGCGGCGTAACGATGTCACGGCGGAGCTGGCTCAGGTTGCAGCCGCAGAGGGTGGTCATTTGTCGGAATCGCAGTTGCAGCAAGCGCTGGAACAACTTGACGCCATTGATACCGCAGACGACAAAGCGCTACGCCAACAACAACAGCAATTGCGTCAGCAGCTGCGGCAACAGTTACAGCAACGTCAGCAACAGGTTGAGCAAGGACAGTTCCGGCAGTTATTTGCTGCACTGGAAAATTCGCAAGTGCAAGCCGCTGACTTGCCCCCGGTTTACCGGCTGGTCTTCAATCAGCGGCAGGAAAGCCTGTCGCGCGCAGATCTGACACTGGCGCTTGAATGGGCGGCTGGTGTGGTGTCGCCCGAAGCTGAAAGTGCCAGACGTCAGCAGGTGCAGATGCAGTTGCTCAGCGACAAACACAACAGTGGCGATAATATCAGCCAGAATCAGCTGTTGGGCCGCTGGTTACAGCATGGTCCAGTCCAACCGGAAGAACAGCAGCTGTTCGCGCGGGTGCGGGCGCTGTACCTTGGTTAAGTACCTGATAAATTAATAAAAAACCGCCGGCTGGCGGTTTTTTTGTGGGTCATTAAATGCCAGCTGCTGTGGCGCTGGCTTTATACCCGCACCATCAAGGGCATCTGCCCCTGCGGTTTGTGCGGTGCATTGTTCAAAATGGTTGGTTTGTTTAAGCAGCCCAAGTTCTGACTCAGAGAGTCAGCTCGCCGCGCAGGTCCTGCTGCATCCAGGCTTTGACCTGAGCGCCCGACAATGGCTGACTGAGCAGATAATGCAGTTTCGTCAGCGTCGCTTCCAGCGTCATATCAAAACCGCTGATCACGCCATTTTGTTTCAGCGCATTGCCGGTGGCGTAACCCCCCATGTTTACTTTGCCTTTAAAACACTGGCTGCAATTGACGATGACAGTGCCGCGCGCATCGGCGTCGCGCAGCACCTGCAACAGTTCGGCATTTTGCGGTGCGTTGCCGACGCCGTATGATTTGATGATCAGCGCCCGCACGGGCGCTGCGGCCATGTTGGCGATGACATCGGTACTAATTCCCGGATACAGTGTCACAACACTGATCGGCTGCGGTGTGATAGCGGCAACGGTGAGTTGAGGCCGAATTTCTCCCTGATACAGCTCGCCGGCTTTGAGTTCGATATGAATGCCCGCCTGCAGCAGCGGCGGGAAATTCGGCGAGGCAAACGCATTAAAGCCATCGGCGTCGGCTTTGGTGGCTCTGTTGCCACGAAACAGCTGGTTATTAAAATACAGCGCCACCTCGGCGATCGGATAATTGGCAGCCAGATACAGCGAATTGAGCAGATTGACCTGGCCATCCGAGCGCAGCTGCGCCAGCGGAATTTGCGAGCCGGTCACTATGACTGGTTTGCTGAGATCTTCGAGCATAAAAGACAACGCTGAAGCCGTGTAGGCCATGGTGTCGGTGCCATGCAGCACGACAAAACCGTCGTAATTAGCGTAATGTTGCTGGATGTCGCGGGCAATGCTCAGCCAATGCGCTGGTGTCATATCGGACGAATCAATCACCGGGTGATATTCATGAATATCAAAATGCGGCATTTCCGGCCGGTAAAATTCCGGCATATTGCGCACTGTTTCGCTCAGGAAACCCGGCACCGGCACATAGCCGTTGCTGGAATGCTGCATGCCGATTGTTCCGCCGGTGTAGGCGACATAAATACGTTTTTTGTTCATAGCAGGGCACTGATCAAGCTGATTTTCATCGATATTGTACTCAAGGGGCGCTCGCCTGTCAGGGCGGACCAGCCAGTACGGCAGAAATTCCGCTGTTTTGCACAAAAGCTGAGCAAACGAACCATCGTGTCACAAAAAGGACTTTACAAGGGAACTTCAGCTCCTTAATATGCAGCCCATCGCGGAGAGATGGCAGAGTGGTTTAATGCACCGGTCTTGAAAACCGGCGAGGGTTAATAGCCCTTCAAGAGTTCGAATCTCTTTCTCTCCGCCACTTAAATCAACCACCGACAGGTGGTTTTTTTATGGCCAAAATTCAGGTTTTTCAATGAGTTGGCATTTTTGATTCGCGTGCTCGCCAACAGCTCCTGCCAGCAAGATTTAGCATAGAAAATTCAGTGTCACTCGGCTATGCTATCGAAGTTTTCAGCATTTCAGTCCATGAGGCCGCCAATTGATTAACGTTCTGATAGTCGATGATCATGAACTGGTCCGTACCGGGATCAGCAGGATTTTGCAGGAAGAACGGGGGATCCGGGTGGTGGCTGAGTTAAGTTCTGGCGAAGCGGCTGTCCAGTATTGCCGCAACGAAGCTGCCGGCCAGCTCCCGCCTGATGTGGTGCTGATGGATATGAATATGCCGGGGATCGGCGGCATGAACGCCACCAAAAAGATTTTGCATTATTGCCCGGATATCCGCGTGCTGGCGTTGTCGGTTTCCTGCGAAGAGCCGGTGCCAACCAAAGTGATGCAGATGGGCGCGTCTGGTTTCTTGTCAAAGAATGCGGCGCCGGCTGAGATGATCACCGCCATTCGCCGCGTGTCTGACGGCCATCGTTACATTTCGGATGAAGTGGCGCAGAAAATGGCGATGAGCAAAATCCAGTCCAACAGTAATAACCCCTTCGATGAATTGTCCGAGCGCGAAATGCAAATCATGCTGATGATCACCCGCGGTGAAAAAGTCAACGATATTGCAGACAAGCTCAACGTCAGCGCCAAAACGGTCAATTCATACCGGTACCGGATGTTCGAAAAACTGGCGATCAGTGGCGATGTCGAGTTAACCCATCTGGCAATTCGCCATGGCATGATTAATATCGCCTGATGTCGCAGCCGTTTGACGCCAAAGCGTTTTTAAAAACAGTGCCGGGCGAGCCGGGCGTGTATCGGATGTATAACGAGAAAGCCCAGGTCATTTACGTCGGCAAAGCCAAAGATTTAAAAAAGCGGCTGGCCAGTTATTTTCGCAGCAATGTCGACAGCGTCAAAACCCGGGCACTGGTGGCCAATATCGCGCAAGTGGAATTCACGGTTACCAACAGTGAAACCGAAGCGCTGATCCTGGAAAACAACCTGATCAAGCAGTACATGCCCAAGTACAATGTGCTGCTCAGAGACGACAAATCTTATCCTTTTATTCTGCTGACCGATCATCGCCACCCGCGTATCACGGCACATCGCGGCCCGCGTAAAGTGGCCGGCCAGTACTTCGGGCCTTATCCCAGTGCAGGCGCTGTGTGGGAAAGCCTGAAACTGTTGCAGAAAGTCATTCCCATCCGCCAATGTGAAGATGCCTTTTACCGGGCCCGCACCCGGCCTTGTCTGCAATATCAGCTCAAGCTGTGTTCCGCGCCTTGTGTCGGTAAAATTTCTGATGAGGCGTACGCCGGTCAGGTGCGGCTGACGCGCTTGTTTTTGCAGGGCAAAAATCAGCAGGTGATTGACGACCTGGTGCAGCAGATGGAGCAGGCCAGTGTCGCGCTCGATTTTGAGCTGGCCGCGCAATTGCGCGACCAGATCATTGCGCTGCGTAAAGTGCAGGAGCAGCAGGCTGTCAGTGGCGATCATCCGGAAATGGACATCGTCGGGTTTTGCTTTTTACATGGCGTGGCGGCCGTGCATATTTTGTATGTCCGGGAGCAAAAAATTCTCGGCTCCAAAACCTATTTCCCCAAACTGCCGCAACAGACCGACGCCGAAGAAATTTTCCCGGCCTTTTTGCTGCAGTTTTATCTGAATAATTTAGGTGGCCAGCAGATCCCGCGTGAAATTGTCATCAATGAAGCACTGGAAGACAGCGAAGCCATTGCGGCGGCGATCAGTGCGGCAGCGGGGCGCAAGGTACAGCTTAGTCAGGTCAAACGGGGTGAAAAAGCGCGTTATCTGGAGCTGGCGGTGAAAAACGCCAAAACGGCCTGTGACAGCAAAGTCAGTCAGGCGGCTCATGTCGCGGCCCGGTATCGCGCGCTTAAGGAACAGCTGTCGCTTGACGCGCTGAACCGGATGGAATGTTTTGATATCAGTCACACCATGGGTCAGCAAACGATGGCGTCTTGCGTGGTGTTTAATGACAAAGGCCCGGATAAAGCCGAGTATCGCCGCTTCCATGTGGAAGGCATTACACCGGGCGATGATTATGCGGCCATGCGGTTTGCGCTGCAAAAACGCTATGGCAAGCTGACGGACGAGGCGAGGGTGCCTGATATCGTGTTGATTGATGGCGGCGCGGGCCAACTCAATCAGGCCATCGAGTTTTTTGCCGACTGGAAGCTTGATAAAAAACCTTTGCTGCTGGGGGTTGCCAAAGGCACCAGCCGTAAACCGGGTCTGGAGACGCTGCTGATCAACACCCCTTCGCACGCGATCAACCTGCCGGCAGACGACCCGGCACTGCATCTTATTCAGCATATCCGCGACGAAGCGCACCGGTTTGCTATTACCGGACATCGTCAGCAACGCGGTAAAAAGCTGCTGCAAAGCCCGCTGGAAAATATTAGCGGAATAGGTGAGAAACGCCGACAAGCTTTGTTACAATACCTCGGTGGTTTGCAAGGCGTGCTGAAAGCATCAGTCGCCGAGCTGGCGACAGTGCCCGGTATCTCCAAAGCGCAGGCGGAGCTGATTTATCAGGCTTGTCATAACAACTAAAAAAATGCCCAGAATTGAGATTTATTGATGTGGAATGTGCCTAACCTGTTAACTTTGTTCCGTATTTTCTTAATCCCCGTATTTGTGTTCTGCTTTTATTCCACCCACGAACAGGCCCGTTTTCTGGCTGCTTTTGTATTCTGGCTGGCGGCTATTACCGATGCACTGGATGGTTATCTGGCGCGTAAGCTACAACAATCGACCGCTTTTGGTGCTTTCCTGGACCCGGTGGCGGATAAAGCGATGGTGGCTGCTGCGTTGGTGCTGATCGCGGTTGACATGCAAACCTTATGGGTGACCATTCCGGCTTTTATCATGATCAGCCGTGAAATTATTATTTCCGGCCTGCGCGAATGGATGGCTGGGCTTGGCAAAAGTGCGCAGGTCAAAGTGTCGGAAATGGGTAAACTGAAAACGGCGGCGCAGATGCTGGCGCTGATCGGGTTGATTTGGCAACCTGTGTCCTGGATCACCGATTTAGGCATGTTATTGCTGTTTATCGCCACAGTGCTGACCGTCTGGTCTATGGTGGTTTATTTGCAGGCAGCCTGGAAATATCTGCAACAAAATTAAGCGCTTCGCATACAAAAGCTGCAGGTTTGCTAAAAATTGAGCAAACAGTTCAGCAGTGCCAAGTTTTGAGTTGACGGATTTATTAAACCCAG
>CBINNO010000057.1:0-19023 GCA_966252055.1 uncultured Rheinheimera sp.
GTTGGTCTGTTGGTCTGTTGGTCTGTTGGTCTGTTGGTCTGTTGGTCTGTTGGTCAGCCGTAGCACCGCCGGTACTTGCTGCATGTGCATGTGTATATGCGAATGCTTACCGGCAAAAGGCTGTTGAAATCAGCATGTCAGTTGGGGACAGAGGGCCATCTGCGACAGTTGTCGCATATTTTGCTTGCCATCTTGCGACAGTTGTCGCACCATGTTCAGGTCTTTACTGACATGGACCTGAGGTAACTGATGCAGCCGACTGCACCCGAGCTGGAAATTCTGAAACTGTTATGGCAACAACAGCCGCAAACCGGCCGCGAGCTGCATGATCAGCTGGCTGATGTGCTGCAATGGAGCTATTCGTCGACCCGTAAAACGCTGGAGCGGATGGTCGACAAAGGCCTGCTGACACTGGCGATGCAGGGCAACCAGAACAGTTATCTCGCCAAAGTCGAAAAAGTGGCGACGCTGGCCGCATTAAGCCGTGATTTCGCCAGCCGGGTGCTGGAACTGAAGCAGCCGTTGCCGCTGGCGATGTTTGCCGACAGCCGGCTGCTCAGTGCCGACGACCTCCATGCGCTGGAGCAACAGTTGCAGCAACTTGAGCTGGATGCGAAGCAACAGGAACAACAGCAACAGGAACAACAGCCATGATCGGCGCGTTGAGCTGGTTGCTGAGTTGGGTGCTGCTGAGCACTGTGCTGGCGTTGTGTCTGACCGGCCTCAGCCGGATTTTTACCGGCCTGACCCGCTGGCCGTTGCTGGCGCCGCTGGTGTTGCTATTGTCGTTGTTGCCGCTTTTACCCTGGCCGGAAGCCGCGTTGCGTCTGCCGGAATTCTGGCTGCGTGGCCATGGTTTTGCCGCTGGCCCGGTGCTGGCCTTACCGGCGCATCCGGGCTGGACTGAGCAGCAGGGCTGGCCGGTCTGGCTGACGGATGCCGGCTGGCTGGTGTTGCTGAGCGGGGCTGGCTGGCAACTGTGGCGGGCCTTTCAACAATGGCGTCAGTGGCGGCTGCTGCAGGCGCATGCTGCGTGGGTGCCGGCCAGCCTGCTGGCGCCTGTGCTGGCGGCTTGTCCGTCGCTGCAGGCCCGTTGGCAGGCGCTACAGCCGCAAGTCCGTCAGTTGCCGGTCAACAGCAGCCCCTTTGTCAGCGGCTTACGCCGGCCCGTGTTGTGGCTACCGGACTGGTTCTGGTCGCTGGAAAACACTCAGCAGCAGTTGCTGCTGAACCACGAACTGCACCACCTGCAAAGGAAGGACCCGCTGTGGTTTATGTTGTGGCACCTGCTTTGTCTGTGTGGCTGGTTTAATCCGGCGCTGCGGCTGTTGCAGCAACATTTTTTGCATGCGGTGGAAACGTCTGTCGACAACGCGGTGCTACAACAATTTCCGCAGCAGCGCGCGCTCTATGCCCGCACTTTATTGCTGGCAGCCAAAGCACAGCAACAACATCAGCCATTACAGCGGACACAGAGCAACTGGCAAGTGGCTGCCGGGTTGGGGTCGGCGCGGCAAATGCGCAGCCGGCTGCAACAGATCATGCGGCCCGCTGCCGGCCTGACATGGCGCGCTAAAGCATTGATTTTAGGACTGCTATTGTCGCTTAGCCTGCCAGCGCTGGCGCTGCGCACCGGGCTGACCGGACTGGCGCCGACCCAGTGGCAGGCGCCGCTGCAACAAGGCCGGCTCAGCTCTGCCTTTGGCGAGATCTTCAGTTTCCGGCAGCTCAATCCACATGGCGGTATCGACCTGGTTGCACCGCGCGGTGCTGCCGTGCTGGCCGTTGCCGCCGGCAAAGTGCTGCTGGCCGGTGAGGGCCAGCTGCATCCGAATCTGGGGCTGGTGGTGTTGCTGGACCATGGCGGCGGTTATCAGACTTTATACGCCCATCTGGACCGGGTGGACGTGTCGGCCGGTCAACAGCTGACGATGGGGACGCCGGTCGGTACGCTCGGTAATTCAGGCCGCACCACCGGGCCTCATCTGCATCTGGAAATTTTAAAAGACGGGGCGCGCGTCGACCCGGCTACTTTGTTGCCACTGCGTCAACTGGCGCGTTGAACCTTATCTGGCAGATTTGTATTTTCTGCCGCAAACCCCGAAGGAGAACCGGGTGAACAGAACATGCCTTGGGCGGCTCGCGAGCGCGGCGCTGTTGTGGTCAGGCACGCTGCTGGCTGCGCCGGCCGACCCGCTGGCCGGCCAGTTTCAGCAGCAGTTTCATCAGCAATTACAGCAGGCCAAAGTGCCAGGCGGCGCTTTTGCCATAGTCCGGCACGACCAGGTAATTGCGCTCGGCAGTTATGGTGTGCGCGCTGTCGGCGAGCCAGCCCGCGTCAATCCGGATACAGTGTTCCGGCTGGCGTCGGTGTCCAAAACCTTCGCCGGCAATCTGTTGGTACAGCTGTCACAGCAAGGCCGGCTGGATTTACATGCGCCGCTGAAAAGTTATGTACCGGAGCTGAAACTGCGATCGCCGCAGCTGGAGCAGAGCGTCAGTGTTGAACAGATCCTGTCGCAGGGTTCTGGTTTCTGGGCACACGCCTTTGAGGATTTGATTGAAGCGGACAAAACGCCGGCCGAGATCCTGCCACGACTGGCTGAGCTGGCGCCGGTTTGTGCGCCGGGTCGCTGCTACAGCTATCAGAACGTATTTTTTGGCCTGCTCGGCCGTGCGGCCGAACAAAGCACAGGCCAGCCTTATGAGCAGCTGGTCAGTCAGAAAGTGTTTACACCGCTGGCGATGCAAAGTGCGTCTTATGGCCTGACCGGTTTACTGGCCAGCCGTAACAAAGCACTGCCGCATCAGCGGGGTGGCAAAGGCTGGCGCACCATTAAGCCTAAGCCGAATTTTTATCGTTTTCCGGCAGCTGCCGGTGTCAATGCCAGCGCGCGCGATCTGGCGCGCTATCTGATTGCGATGCTCGGCCACAGACCAGAAGTCATGACGCCGGCGATGCTGGCACAGCTGCAACAGCCTTTGGTGAAAATGCCAGGTAAACCGCGCTGGCCGGTCTGGCAACAGTACAAAAATGTCAGCGCCTGGTATGGCCGCGGTTGGCGGATGGTGCAGTTCAGCGGTGATACGCTGTACTACCATGCCGGCGTGGTCGACGGCTATCGGCCTTACATTGCCTATTCACCGAGCACCGGTTATGGCCTGGTCTTGTTGACCAATGCCGAGGCCGATGTCACCGGCAAGCTGGCCGGCTGGTTCTGGCAGCAGGTGTTACCCAGCCAGCAACAACTGGCCCGTCGTCAGCAAGCTGAACACAGTCGTCAGCGTCCAGAGCGTCAGCAGCGGGCCGGCGCTGTTCAAGGGGAGGCCCGTTGAGATGAACACCACCTTTGTCTGGCTGCGCAGTCTCTGTTTCTTACTGTTGCTGCCTCTGACTGCATCTGCCGGGTCTGACAAGTTGCCGCAGGTTAGTCTGGCCGGCACCGAGTTGCGTCAGCTGAGTTTTCAGGGACGTACCTATCCAATCTGGGTCGATTTGCCGGCGTCTTACCATAGCAGCCAGGCCGACTACCCGCTGTTGCTGGTCACTGATGCGCCTTATGCCTTTCCGCTGATCCGCAGTATCCGCAACCGGGTCGGGCAGAGCGGGCAGAATATCGCTGACTTTATTCTGGTCGGGCTGGCTTATCCGACGGATGAAAACCCGGCGCACAGCCGCAGCCGCGATTACACCACCAGCGATGTGCTGGCACGGCCGCAGCGGCCGGGCGAAAACTACAGCGCGCCGGCATATGGCAATGGCCCGGCGCTGGCTGGTTTTATCAGTGAGCAGTTGATGCCAATGCTGCAGCGCTATTACCGGATCGACCGTCAGCGCCAGATTTATCTGGGGCATTCTTATGGCGCGCTGCTTGGTAGTCAGCTGTTGCTGCAGCGCCCCGCGACTTTTACGCACTATGTACTGAGCAGTCCGTCCTTGTGGTTTGATAACCGGCGCTTGCTGAAGGCCACTCCAGCCTTGCTGGCGTCGCTGCCAGTTGCCCCTAAGGCCGATGTTTATCTGTACATCGGTGGCTACGAGCGGCCGGGTGACGGCCCGCGTTATGCGAAAAAAACCGATATGGTGGCGGATATGCAGCAGTTTGCCAAAGTACTGGAGCGGGGATCTGGTCTGCAGGTCCATCAGCAGGTTATCGCCGATGAGGATCATCTGACGGTGTTTCCACCTATGGTAACCGACGCTTTATTGCAAATCCTGCCTGGCCGGGGGCCCTACACAGGTGGCTGATGCCTGTGTTTGTCAGCCGCAGCAGCGTTGCCAGCGTCAGTGGCTCTAATAAAAACGCCCGGCTAAGAACCCGGGCGTTGTTTATGTCCTGCCAGCTACGAAGCGCTCTCTCAGCAGTTTCTCAGCTTTTGGGAAGGTGATGATTCACCGTGGTGCCGCCCGTCATCGCCAACCCAACCAGAATTGACTGATAGCGGACATCCGCTGCGTTTCAATCTTCAGCGTCCCAAATGCAATCGCCGGCGCGCCAGCGCTTCCTGCTCATAATCTTCCATATACTGCGCTAAATCATTCTTCCAGCGCTCATTCTCTTCAGTCAGATTCAAATGTCCACGCGCTTCGATGTGATCTTTGCGAACCAGCAGTTCATGCGCCCGTTGCTGCAGTTCACTGGCGACTTCTGCATAAATCTGAGGTTCGCCAGAGAGTGCATGTATTTTGTTATGAAGCCAGAATGCCAAAACAACAAAAGACAGGCTGGCCAAAATATATAAAAACGCCATCTACCCCTCCGATTGAATTGCTTTCATTCTGCTAACGTCACGAAGCCAGTAATAACAAATCAATGGGATTAGCCCGATATTTATTGTTGGGATACTCAGCTGATAAATAGTCGCGAAAAAGCCATTATCGAAAGATGCTCTGTCTATAAAATCAATTGCTTGTATGCAAGTTAATGCTACATAAGCCATCGAAACGACTATAGCAACGTTCGATGCACGAATATTGTTGATGCTGTGAAACTTAAATATCAGTGACAAACACACAATATTGACGAGCATCCACGACCCATACCATGTGAACTTATAAAAAAGCCCATTGTTAGACGCGAGGACCATCAAATCTGGCCTGACTAAACTGACCATCCCTTTGCTCAGAAACAGCACCAGTAATGTGACTGTGATGGAACTGAATTTTTTTTCTATGAAGAATGCAGTAAAAAACAGCAGCCCATACACAAGACTGGTCGTGTCTGCGATGGCTGTCAGGGCTATATAAGCTGCAGATTCATTCATTGGAGCACCGCTCACTATACTTTTACTCTTCTACTACCGGCGGATCCTGCGGAGGTCTGAAACCGTCTCCATTTTGCGGTGTGACGACTGTGTCGTTGGTAGAACTACCCATCATTGCTGTCAAAGGGGGACGAAAACCATCACCATTTTGCGGTGTGACGACTGTGTCGTTGGCAGAACTACCCATCATTGCCGTCAAAGGAGGACGAAAACCATCACCATTACTCGGTGTGACCGGCTGCGGCTTCTCTGACAAGGTGAATAACGCCATGGCTTCTGGGCTTAGCGACACTTGATCACTGGTTGGGGAAGGTGCCGCTTTCTGTGACGGGGTGCTTACTGCGTTGTTCAAATTTGGATTGACTGTCGAATATGCGGCCAAACCTGTGAATCTGCTACCCTGAACCGAAAAATCGCTCATATCCTGATAACTCCATCTGGTGTTGCTTAGAATCGCGGCTCGTTTTAACTGCTTGAGCAGCTCCTGTTGAGATACCCCAACGTACAGAAAAAGTATCAGAATGGTGATGATAAATTTTTGATAAATTTCGACAGCATCTGCAAACGCTTGTTGGCGCGGTTTGCGAGCGTCGGTGAGACTGCGGGTTCAGCGACTATCCATATGTAGAGCTGTTCAGCTGGCTGGTATGCGCTGGTGACAGGTTATGACGTTTGGAAAACTCACATGGAAGCACCGCGCTTATCACCAGACTGCCTGGAGTTTGATGCTGTGCACACCAGCAATGGGAAGAACGGGATGTTTTGCCAAGTTTGAGGCTGCTGGCGGCCAGCCAAGTATTGTTCATTAAAAGGGGATAAAAAAAACCGGCGCTGAGGCCGGTTGTTGTTGTAGCAACGTGATTATTTCTTCGCTGCCAGGTAGCTCACCAGCTCTGCCAGCTGTTTATCAAACTGTTCCTGATCCAGCCCGTCAAATTTAATTTTGTATTTGCCGTTCACGATCAACATTGGCACACCAGTCAGCACATTCTTTTCGCTCCAGTAAGTCTGTTGCTCTTTCATTTTGTTGGCTGCGGCCAGTACTGGCATGCTGTTAAAACCTTGATCATAAGTGGCGGCATCAAAGTCGTTGACTAATAGCAATGAGCGAATGTCGTTCTCAGAGCCAAAGTTTGCTTTTTGCTGATGGATGTAATTAAAAATCATCGCGGCGACTTCTTTGCCTTTGCCGGCCTTCACGCCAACCAGATAGGCTCTGGCGATGGCGTTTTGCACTTCAGGTGAGCTTCTCTGGAGAAAATCGACATGACTTTTTTCGAATTTCACACCGGCAGGCAGATTATCGGCCAGCTTGATGGCGATAGGTTCGAAGTGATAACAGTGACCGCAATAAAAAGAAAAGTATTCGGTCACGACAGGTGTGGCGGTCGCTTGTTCAGCGACGACTTCATAGTGTTTGCCTTCAACAAACTCAGTGGCGGCCTGTGCGATGCCTGCCAGCAGGCCTGCGCACAAAGTCACTAATGCAAATAACTGTTTCATATGAATTTCCAATTACTTTTTGGTTAAAAGGTACTGAACCAGCGCTTTAAAATCCTGCTCGGCGTGGTCTTTGTCCAGGCCCTGATTCAGGATTTTATAGCGGCCGTTGACGATAAAGGTTGGTACTGAATTCAGCACCTTGGATTTGTTGTAATCTTCCTGTTCTTTCTGAACCAGCTTGGTTTGTGATTTAACAACGAAGTTATTGATTTCTTTATCGTATACGGCTGGATCAATGCCTGCAGAGGTTGCAACTGCACGGACATCACTGGCAGAGGCAAAAGGCTGACGTTTGACATGGATGTGCTCGAAAAATGCTTTGGCGACTTCATGTCCTTTGCCTTTGGCTTTTGCAAGAATCAGCGCCTGTGTCAGCTGGGTCTGAATTTCTTTACTGGCCTGGCCCATAAAATCGACGTGGTACTTCTTGAGGACCGTACCTTCAGGCAGTGATTTTTCCAGACTGTTCACGTAAGGATCAAAGCTGTAGCAGTGAGGGCAGTAGAAAGAGAAGAATTCTTTCACTTCAGGCTTGCTGGTGCCTTGTTCGGCAATCACTTCGTAATGTTCACCCTCTTTGTAAGGTCCGCCGACCGCAAATGCTGCCGGGATCAGGCAAAACGATAAAAACAGTGCCAACAGTTTTTTCATGTCAATATCCAGTTAGTTAACTCAATCTGCCGATGTAGAAGTCATCTGCGCGCCGCACAGCTTACACTGAAGCCTTTTGCGCTGTACAGAGTTCCTGTGAGCTGCCGGCCTTACCAGTCAAATGGATGCAACCGGACTGGCTCTTGCGCCAGTCTTTGCACTTGTTGCCGGAGCACACTGAGCTGTTGCTGCCAGTAATCTGGCGTGGCAAACCAGGGGAAATTCTGCACAAAGGCCGGATCGGCCCAACGTTCTGCCAGCCAGTTCATGTACAACACCAGACGGCGGCTGCGCAGCGCTTCAATCAGTGTCAGTTCTGACTGCTGGAAGTTAGTAAAGTTCTGATATTGCTCGAGTAATATCTCCAGCTGAATGCGCTGTTCTATGGTGTCGTCACTGAGCAGCATCCAAAAGTCCTGCACAGCCGGCCCTTGCCGGCAATCATCGAAATCCAGCAGCAACAACTGGTGGTCAGTCAGGATATTGCCACTATGACAATCGCCATGGATTCGCTTGGCCTGATACAGCCTGGTATCCAGCGCTGCACAGCCTTGCTGTAGTTGTTCCAGGCTTTGCTGGTAGGCAGACAGCAGGGACGGCGGCAACAAAGGGCATTGCAGGAGTTTGGCGCTGTGGTGTGTCAGCTCCTCAACCAATTGTATTTGCGGACGATGTTGGAATGCTTTGCCGGCGCCAATTTGATGCAGCTGACCGAGCAGAGCCCCAAGCTGTTCCCAGTGTTCATCCTGCTCAGCGGAAAATGCGCGGCCGCCGCGGCTGGGAAACAGTGCAAACCGGTATTGCTGAAAATGATGCAACGTATCGCCATGATGCTGCAGTGGCGCCACCACATCGATCTGATGGGATGCCAGTTCAAGGCAAAACTGGTGCTCTTCACGGATTTGGTCATCGGTCCAGCGCTCAGGCCGGTAGAACTTCACCACGTAGCGGCGCTGATCTTCAGCCTTAAACTGATAAACGCGGTTTTCATAACTATTGAGTGGCATTAAGCCTGATTCGGCTCTGATACCACAACTCTCCAGTGCATCAAGCAAAAGTTCAGGCTGCAGTTGCTGGAAATGAAAGTTGGCGCTCAAAACAGCTCTCCAAACAAAGAGCCGCCTGAACGGCGGCTCTGGATCAAAAGTGGTTGGGGTCTAGCTTAACGCAGCGTTTAACGACTGCCAAAGAAAATACTACGTTGGCTGAGCCGGACCGCCGTATCCGCTTTGTTCTCAATACTGAACTCAATGTCGGTGCGGCTTTGGCTCAGATCGGCGGGGTCTGCCGACAGGCTGATAGGCACGCTGGCGGTATCACCGCCTTTGATGGTGATTTCGGTGACACCCAGCCAGTTGACGTTTTGCATGCCGGTGAAGCTCAATGTAAAGGTTTGATCCTGCTGAGATTTGTTGATGATCTTCAGCGTATAGGTATTTTCAATCAAGCCTTCATCAGTTTCCCGGAATAAAGCGCCACGGTCACGAACCACGTCCATCTCTGCCGGCATCCGGCTCCATAAAGTCCAGCCAAATGCCACGCAGACCACAAGCAGTACCACAAAGTAACCCAATAATTTGGGCCGGACCACTTTGGTTGTCTTACCTTGCAGACTGTGCTCTGTGGTGTAGCTGATCAGGCCTTTGGCATAACCCATTTTGTCCATGGTGTCGTCACAGGCATCGATACAGGCGCCACAATTTATACACTCGTATTGCAGGCCGTTACGGATATCGATGCCGGTCGGGCAGACATGGACACACAGGTTGCAATCGATGCAGTCACCCAGACCTTTGGCTTTGTACTCGGTGTCTTTACGTGCTCGTGGGCCACGATTTTCGCCGCGCGCAGCGTCATAGGTGACCGTAAAAGTGTCTTTGTCGAACATCGCCGACTGGAAACGAGCGTAGGGGCAAATGTGGGTACACATAATTTCCCGCATCCAGCCCGCATTGCCGTAGGTACAGAACATAAAAGTCAGCACCGAGACGACAGCCCAGAAGCTGGCAGAACCACTGAAGAAGTCGATAAACAGTTGGTCAATCGGTGTGAAATAACCAACAAAAATCAGCGAGGTAAACAAAGAAAAGGCCAGCCAGGCGAAGTGGGTGAGGCTCTTTTTCGCGACTTTTTGCGCTGACCAGGGATCTTTATCCAGCTTCATGCGCTGATTGCGGTTGCCCTGAATTTTTTCTTCGAACCAGATGAAAATGAAGGTCCAGACGGTCTGGGGACACAGGTAACCGCACCAGACCCGGCCATAAAAAGTGGTGACAAAAAACAATGCATAGGCGCCGATGACAAAAATCCAGGCCATGATGGTGAAATCCTGCGGCCACAGCGTCATGCCAAAGATATTAAATTTCTGTTCGCCGATATCCAGCAGCACGGCTTGGTGTCCTTCGAATTGCAGCCACGGGATGAGGAAAAACAGCGCCATAAAGACAAAACCCATGTTCCGGCGCAACCGTTGATGCAACCCTTTGACTGCTCTGACATAAATGCGATCCCGTGCCGGGTAGTGGTCCGGCGTCTTCGGATGATGCATATCGACTTTGACCGGAATACGTTGCTGCTGGTCCACAGGTACCTCTTTGTTTCTGAAAATGCTGCAGTGAAGGTCGGCAAGTTTGCGAGTATAGCAAATCAGCGGCGCTACTTTCGCAAAGTCCTTATATTATTCATGGTTATCTTCTTGCCATGCTGGTGGTAGATAGCAATTTTGGGGCCATTCATAAAAACTATTTAAATCAATAATATAATTGGTATATCGCATGCAGGTGTAAACAGTGATTACACCTCTGTGCAGGGCCAGGTGTTAACGGTAGTGGCAGTCAGAGATTGCCTGTTGTCAGCCAGCTGTTGGCAGGTCAGAATAGCCGAAGTTTAATCGGAGGCAATATGAAGAAGTTTGTCTGGTTTATCATTGTTGTCCTGTTGGTCGCGACGTTTTCGGATCATCCGCGGCTGAAGCCTTACAAAGACAAGTTGTTTGAGACTTTCGAGACCACGGCACACAACGCGGGTCAGGCGCAGGGCGAGCAAGTGCTGCGGACCATCTCACGGCGTTTTAGCGACATCTCAGGCGAGCTCGGCGAGAAACAACTGCAGGAACTTCAGCGTATCAGCAGCAGCAAAGCAGAATTGCTGGCGTTTTATCAGACTTATTGTCAAGAAGAGCAGTTTAATCCGCTGTTCTTTGGGCCAACCCAACAACAAATTTGCCGCATTATTGGTGAATACAAGCGCGGGCTCTGAGCCGCACAGCTGAGTTGTGTAAAGAACTGAACAAGACCTGCTCGGGCAGGTCTTGTTCTTGCTGTTTCAGTCGACTTTCTTGACCACCACCGCCTGAATACTTTGCAGCGCAGGACTTTGATTCTGCGTGTTCATATTCAGGATCAGTTGCCGAATGAGCTTGGATTTTGACACGCCGGTTTCCTGGCTCAGCTTGTTCAGCACATCAATGGCCTCTTCACTGAGTGTGAAAGTCGCATGACGCATCGGACCTTTGCTGATCAATGGTTCCAGTTCGTCGGCACGGACCTTGCGCACGCTGACGATCTGCGGTTTTCCCATCGCATAATGTTCAGCGTCGGCAATAAATTCATCGACCGTAAAACTGTGTTTATTCGATCGTGTTGAATTTTTTTTCAGGTCGGTCAATGCCATCTTCTTGTATCGCCTTCATTGCCATTAATTCGGTAATAATGTCTTTGATCTCGCTGGCGGCCTTGCCATCGGGTTCGGTATCCATCACCGACATGCCCTTTTCTTCACTGTCGTCGTAAATATTGCGGCTGAAAGTCACAGAGTTCAGCACACGCAGATTAAAAGAACGCACCACATCTTTGGCTTCGAGGATGCGGTTGGCCTGATTGGGTAAGGACGGGCACTGGGTCAGCACGCAGGCGACTATCATGTCCGGATTCACCACATTACAGTTACTGACCAAATCCTCGAGGTGTTCGAGGGTTTTCAGGTCACGTCGTTTTGGCCGCAATGGCAGCAACACATGAGACGCGACCGACATTGCTGAGCGCAGGGCCACGCTGTCCTGGCCGCCGCAATCGACAATCACGTAGTCATAATGATGCTCGAGACTTTTCAGTTCATAGCGGATCTTGCCGTACATCTGGACACAGTTGATCCACTGGACGTTCGGTGACAGGTGACGCTCCTGCACCCAGTCGGAGGTGGTGCGTTGCGGGTCACAGTCGACCAGAATGACATTGGCATTTTTCTGACTGGAGAAATACACCGCGATGTTTTGCGCCAGACAACTTTTGCCGCTGCCGCCTTTTTCACCACCAACTAACAAAATCATGGAACTTCCCTCTTGGTCGCGACCAGAACAATTCAGCACTGCTGTTGCAGAACTGCAGGTTGTGAGACAGCCTGTGCGAAGCTATCCGTAAACAGTGTAGGAGATGGATGAAAAAACAGCCATCTCCTGTCCTCAGAGCCTGACTTCAATCTGTGAGATAACGTCCAGCGCTTTTTGCACCGCGGCGTCGGTATTGTCGGCCAGCGCCAGTGCAACACCGAGTCGACGTTCACCCTGTACTTCGGGTTTACCAAACAGCCGCAGTTCAGTGTCTGGTAACTGCAAGGCTTGTTGCAAATTGCCAAATTGCATCTGACAGGAGTGGCCGGCAACCAGCAAGACGGCAGAAGCCGCCGGGCCATATTGACGGATCCGCGGAATGGGTAAACCGAGAATAGCGCGGGCATGCAGGGCGAATTCAGACAGGTTCTGCGAGATCAGCGTGACCATGCCAGTATCATGCGGTCTTGGCGACACTTCACTGAACCAGACGTCGTCACCTTTGACGAAGAGTTCGACGCCAAACAAGCCGCGACCACCCAAGGCCGCAGTGATGCGGCTGGCATAGTCACGGGCGCTTTGCAGGGCCGCCGCTGACATCTGCTGCGGCTGCCAGGATTCACGATAGTCGCCTTTCTCCTGCCGATGCCCGATGGGGTCGCAGAAGTGCGTCTGGCCATCCGCGGTGCGGACGGTCAGCAATGTAATTTCATAATCAAAGTCGACAAAACCTTCGACAATCACCCGGCCTTTGCCAGCCCGCCCGCCTTCCTGGGCATAGTGCCAGGCGGTTTCGACATCGGCATCACTGCGCAGTACCGACTGGCCTTTGCCGGACGATGACATGATAGGTTTGACGACACAGGGATAACCTATCGCCGCAATGGCTGCCAGATAACTGCGGTGGTCGTCAGCAAACTGATAACGGGACGTGGCCAGCCCCAGCTCTTCGGCAGCGAGCCGGCGAATACCTTCGCGGTTCATGGTCAGATGAGCGGCACGGGCACTGGGGATCACGCAGAAACCTTCCTGCTCCAGCTCGAGCAGAGTGGCTGTTGCGATGGCTTCGATTTCCGGCACTATGTAGGTCGGTTTCTCGCGGATCACTAACTGGCGCAATGCCGCGCCGTCCAGCATGGAAATCACATAATGACGGTCTGCGACCTGCATCGCGGGCGCGTTCGGGTAGCGGTCGACCGCAATCACTTCGCAACCATATCTTTTGAGCTCAAGGCACACTTCTTTGCCGAGCTCGCCACAACCGAGCAGCAGCACTTTGGTGCTGTGAATGCTGCCAGGAGTTCCTGTTGTTACCATGCTTGTACTCATTGAACGGGGGCGGGACAGATGCTCCCAGATTACTGATCAGGCTGGCTTTTTCAACCAATATTCTTGCGATTGAGCGCATTTTCGCCCCGTTGGCGGCAGAAACAACAACGGACCCGCAGGTCCGTTGTGATGTCTGGAAGCTCAGTAAGCCAAGGCAGGGCGGGCCATCGGCTGCGGCCGGCGTCTTTGCCAGGCAAACAACAAAGGTAACAACAACAGTAACGCAACCGGCGCCGGAGCGTTGACGCTTGGATTGTCACCCCCAGGTGGCAGCTGAATGGGCATCCAGTTCACCTGATGATTGCCGCTCCAGGATTTCGCCATCACCTGGCCCCACAAGACACCCCATTCGGTGGAAATGGCGGCTTTGGGCGCCAGTACTGAACCGTAGATAGAAGAAGAGATGCGCAGGTCGTTGATGCCGTTGAAGTTAAATAAAACATGCTTGGCGATGGCTGAGCTGTCGCTGGCCAACGAACCGACTTCGTAACGCATTTCCGTCATCGACAGACAGCTGGTGTCGCCGGCGGCGCATTTGGCCTGTGGTGTCCATTTGCTGGCCTGAGTGCCATTTGGATTGCTGACGTTAAACACGATCAGCGCATCTTTACTGATGTTGCTGTTGTCGACCCGGATGGTGTGATAGCGGTTCAGGTCGTCCTGGGTGATGTTAAACACATACACGTTGTCGCTGGTCGGTTTGGCCGGGGTAAACACCAGTTTGCCGTCGCGGGTATTGCGGTCTATCGCAACATCCGGGGTGGTTTTGGCGGCTAATTCCGCGGATAACTGATTGAGATGGACAAAAGCGCTGTTGAAGTCGACAGCCGAGGTGCCTTTGGTCACGCTTGCCGCGCCAACGCCACCTTGTTGCAGCTGATAATTGCCACCATAAACGACATCACCGAGCCGGGTATTGGCGGCACCATCATAGACATTCAGGTGGCCCCAGCCCGTTTTTTCGATATTGCCGCCCACGGTCAGTGTGTTGCCGGCGCTGTTGTTCACATAACCAAAGTCGTAACCGCCATTGATTTTCAGGTTGCCACCAATTGCGGCAGCGCCTTCAGTGTCAGACGAGCTGGCGGTGAAATTCTCTTTGATAAACATATTGTAATTAGCGGCCTGACCCAGGCTGATGCCACCGGCCTGACTGGCAGCGCTGAACAGGCTGACAGTGGCCAGCGCTAAAGAAATCCACAATTTCACAGCATACTCCGCGGATGGTTCTGATGAAAATTTCGGCAATGATACCGGATTTTCTGCTGAAATGACAACGCTGTCGCCAACAAAGCGAGTCTAAACCGGCACTGGCAGACAAATATGCCATTTTTTGTTTATGTATCAGATGGTTAATCTTGTGCTTTAAACGGGGAATCCGGCTTTTATCTGCTGAAAGCGCACAGAAAAACGGTGATGACGACGACTGTGTAATCACCGCTTCGCTAACCTCATTTTTTCAGCAATTGCTGATATAGCTGCTGCTCAGCAGCCGACAGTTGCTCAGGTTGTAGTTGCTGCAGCAAGGCGCTGGCTTCCGCCTGTCGGCCAAGCTGCTGCAAGGCAGCTGCGATGTGCAATTGCACCAGCGCGGCCTTGGGCTGGCGGATCTGCGCATCGCGCAACACGCCGAGGCCTTGCTCTGCCTGACCGGCTTTGACCAGTGCATAGCCATAAGTATCCAGAATATCGGGCTGTTCAGGCAGCGCCTGATGCGCGGCTTTCGCGAGCTGCAGCGCCTGCGCCGGATCGCTGTCCATCAGCAGGACCGCCAGATTGTTCTGGATCACCGGCTGCTGCTGTCGCAACGGGCTTTGCTGATAGAGACTGATGGCTTCCGGTTGCAAGCCGGCCTGTTCCAGCTGCTCTGCCAGCAGCAAAGTAGCGCTTAAATCGTTGGGATGCTGCTGCAGCCATTGCTGTAAAAGTTGCCGGATAGCGGCGGGCTGCTGGCGTTGTGCCTGCAGCAACAGCAGCAGGTGGCGCTGATCGCCGGACTGCGCGAACAGTGGTTTTAACAATTCGGCGGCGGCATCATCCTGGCCCTGCGCCAGATAAAAGTGGGCTTTGAGTTCCCGGACGGCCAGCTGCTGGTCTTGGCTGCGGGCCAGTTTATCCAGCAGTTGCATGCCCTTGGCGTACTCTCCTTGTAACAAGGCGAGGCGGGCTTGCAAAAGCGCGATAGTCTGAGGCTGTGCATCCAGCGCTTCGAGCCGTTTGAGTGTGATCTGGCTGCCTTTGACGTCCTGATTGCGCAGTTGCAAATCGGCCAGGTCCAGCAGGCGCCAGCTTTGGTCATACCAAAGGCCATACAGAATGTCACAGAGGCGGCTGGTTTCGGTCGCATTCTGCTGGGCCATGGCGAGCCGGGCGCGGGCAAAATATAAATTGGCACTGATGTCGGTTTGTTCGGCCAGCTCGCCAGCCAGCTGTTCGGCACTTTGCAAAGCGCCGGTTTGCAGGTACAGCTCCAGCAGCGCCATGCGGGCCGGTATCAGCTGTTTGTCGTCATTGCCGAGCTGTTGCAGGGCACGGATGGCTTCGGTGGTTTTGCCCAGCTTCAGCGCGGCGTCGGCCATCAGCTGCAATACCAGCGTGTCGGCCGGATCCTTGCTGAGTATTTGCTGATAGGCCTGCTGTGCACCCTGCCAGTTTTGCTGTTGCAGGGCCAGGCTGGCCAGCGATAACAAGCTGGGTTTGTAGCTGGCGTCCAAAGTCAGTGCCTGCTGATAAAACTGCTGCGCCAGTTCAGGCTGAGCTGTTTTGGCGGCAACGTCACCGGCCAGCTGGAAAATTTCTACTTTTGACTGATCGCCTTTTAATAAATCGGCGGCGGTCTGGCTGGCGTCAGTCAATAAGCCCTGTTCCAGTTGCAGATAACCCAGCACAATCAGGTCGGCCTGCTGGATCTGACCACTCTGGCCGGCCAGCACTTTGCGGGCTTCGGCGGCGCGATTATTACTGAGCAGGCTCTGGACATAGGCTTTGCGGATCTCGGGTTGTTGCGGTGACGCAGTAAACGCCTGTTGCAGCAGTTTCAGCTCGCCGGCGCTGTCACGCTGAGCACGGGCAATCGCCGCACCGAGCAAATAAAGCCGGAAATCGGTGGGATTGAGCTGCAACGCCTGCTGACTGAAAGCCTGCGCCGTTTTGACATCGCCCAGCTGCAGATAACTTTGGGCCAGCAACTGCTGCACCTGATAATTGGCCGGGTACAGTTTCAGCGCCCGTCGCAGTTTGAGGATCGCCTGTTCAAACTTCTGCTGACTGAAATCGAGCGTAGCCGTCAGCAACAACACATCTTCCTGTTCTTTGGCGTCGTCCGGCAAATTGTTGAGTTGCATCTGTACTTGCCGCAGCAGGCGATTTTGCTCTTTGTCGTCGCCTTCAGCGCCGACCAGCGCGGCGTAAATCAGCTGTCCGTATGGGTTGTACGGGTATTTTTCCCGGTATTGCAGGATGGTTTGCAAGGCTTGCGCCAGCTGCCCTTGTTGCTGCAGCACCTGGGCCCTGCCCAGCAACGCAATGGGGTCGGCCGGGTCTTTACTGAGCAAAAGGTCGTAGATTTGCAGTGCCTGCGGTTGTTGCTGTTGGGTCAGATGCAGCTGCGCCTGCAGATAGGCAGCTTTTTTGGCGAAATGACTTTGCGGGCCAATGGCAGCCAATAATGGCGGGATCTCGCCAAATTGTTGTTGTTTGAATCTGAGTTCGGCGAGCTGAAAACGAATTTCATCAGCGAGCGGCGCGGGCGCCTGTGCCAGGCTTTGCTGGTACAGAGCAGCGGCTTCATCGTACTGATACAGCGCCTTGTGCAGATTGGCCCGCATCAGCTGCCAGGCTGGCTCTGACTGGAACTGACGGTGCCGTTCCAGCAAATAAGCCACTTCGTCAGTTTTTTGCTGGGCCAGTTGGGCCCGCATCAGGTCATAAATCAGCGGCTGAGTCGCCGCGCCGCCATCCAGCGCCAGCTGTAGTTCTTTTTCGGCGCTGCCCCAGTTGCCGTTTTTCAGCAGCAGCTGGCCCAGCATCAGCCGTGCCGGCAGATAAGCCGGATTTTGCTGCAGGCTGTTGCGCAGCTCCAGCTCCGCTTCACGCCATTGCTGTTGTTGCTGATATTGCAGCGCTTTTTCATAAAAAGCCGCTGCGCTGTCGGCAGCAAGAGCGGGAACTGTCCATAAAGTGAGCAGCACAGGGAGCAGACGCAGTTTCATTCGGGTTCCTTTTACGGTCGGCAGGCTGGCGCCACTTTAATGGAAAGGGTTGGTTGTCGTAAAGTTAACCGCAGGTTTAGCAAAACGGGGAACAGCAGTTATGGCCATTCATCACAATCCACTCAAAAGACAATTTTGCTGGCAGCAAGGTGAAGCCCAAGCTGTGCTGGAATATCACTATGTCGACACTTCGGGCCGGTACAGCATTGATTTTTATCACACCTGGGTGCCTGATACGCTGCGCGGTCAAGGAGTTGCCGCTGAGCTGACACAAGCCGCGCTGGCCTGGGGCCGGCAAACGGGCTTGCCGTTGCGGGCCAGTTGTAGTTATGTCGCACGGTTTTTAGCCAGATAAGCTTGTCTTTACTGAAAAATGTATACAAAATATAATTAAGTATTCATTTTTTGAGGTGACTGATGCAGGCACAAGTCAGCACGGGCTGGAGCAGTTCGCATTGGGTGGCAGGTTTTGTCGCGGTCTTGGTCGGTTTTGCCAGTTCGGTGGCGATTGTATTTCAGGCCGCAGCAGCCGCCGGCGCCAATGCGGCGCAGATCGCCAGTTGGATTGGCATCCTCGGTTTTGCCATGGGCGTGACCTGCATCGGCTTTTCCTGGTATTTCCGCGCACCGGTGCTGACGGCCTGGTCCACACCGGGGGCCGCGCTGCTGGCCACCAGTCTGACCGGCTACAGCCTGGCTGAAGCGGTCGGTGTCTTTATGTTCTGCGCACTGCTGACTTTGTTGCTGGGGCTATCGGGCTGGTTTGACAAGCTGACCCGCGCTTTGCCTTTGCCGCTGGCTAATGCAATGCTGGCCGGCATTCTGCTGCAATTCGGGCTGGGTATTTTCCGCCATCTGCCGGCGGCACCCGCGCTGGTCTTTGGCTTAGTGCTGTTGTTTGTGCTGGGGCGGCGGTTTTTACCGCGTTACAACATTCCTCTGGTGCTGTTGGCTGGCATTGTGCTGACTCTGGCGCAGGGGCAGTGGTCGTTGCAGGAGGTCAAACCTGAGCTGGTCTCGCTGGTCTGGGTCTGGCCAGAGTGGAACTGGCAGGCCTTGCTGGGGGTGGGCCTGCCGCTGTTTATTGTGACGATGACGTCTCAGAATGTGCCGGGGCTGGCGGTGCTGCGCAGTCAGGGTTATCAGACGCCGGTCTCGCCACTGCTGACCTGGACCGGTGCGCTGACACTGGTTACCGCGCCTTTTGGTAATTTTTGCATCAATCTGGCAGCGATCACGGCAGCGATTTGCAGCGGACCTGAAGCACACCCGGACCCTGCCAGCCGCTACCGTGCCGGTATTGCAGCCGGGGTGTTTTATCTGCTGGCGGGCCTGGCTGGTTCGGCGGTGGTGGCGTTGTTTCTGGCTTTTCCGCCCGCGCTGGTGGCGGTGGTTGCTGGCTTGGCGTTGCTGGCCACTATTGCGGCCAATCTGGTGACGGTCAGTGCCGAAGGACCGCACCGGGATGCCGCCATGCTGACGTTCCTGCTGACGGCATCGGGAGTCAGTTTTTTTGGTATCGCTTCCGCCTTCTGGGGGCTGCTGTTGGGGGTTGTGGTATTGCTGCTGCAACAAGGGCGCCGCCGATGAACAGGGTCAGCCTGTACCAGCAAATGCTGGATGATATTCGCAGCCGGCGCTGGCCCGTCGGACAGCCGCTGAAACAGCAGCAACTGGCAGAGCGCTATCAGACCAGTCGTATTCCGGTGCGTGATGCACTGGCGCGGCTGGCGGCGG
>CBINNO010000058.1:0-18801 GCA_966252055.1 uncultured Rheinheimera sp.
GTCAGCGGCAGTATCGCCAGCAGCAGCGACGTTGATTGGTACAGCTTTGACACCAGCAGTACTGGCGATATCAGTGTCAGCCTGAACCACGCCAGTTCGGCCGACTTTGATTTTTATCTGTACCGCAGCAGTGGCAGCTACATTTTGTCTGGCCAGAGCAGTGCCAGACCCGAGACCGGTACCTACCGGGCAGCCACAGCCGGCAAACATTTTGTCAAAGTCAGCCGCTACAGCGGCACCGGCAGTTATACGCTCACTGTCACCTTTCATGGTGGCAGCGGCGGTGGCACCACGCCGCCGGCCAGTTGCAGTGAAGGGGCGAGGCCGGCCAAACCGGCCAATCTGACCAGTTATCTGCTTGGCAGCAGCAGTGATCTGTGTCCAACACTGACGGCCGGCCAGGGCGCCCTGTTGCTGATGGGCGGCGGCGCTGACGTCGATGCGGCGTTCAGCAACCGCGTTGGGCCACAAATCAAAGGCGGCAATATCGTGGTGCTGCGCACCAGCGGCACTGATGCTTACAACAGTTACCTGCAGGGGCTGACAGGCGCGGCGTCGGTCGAAACGCTGCTGGTTGATACCGTCGCCAAAGCCAACTCAGCATATGTGGAGTGGGCCATCAAATCGGCGGAAGCCGTGTTTATCGCCGGTGGCGACCAGTCGGCGTATCTGAATGCCTGGCAGGGCACACTGGTACAAAGTGCGCTGCGTTATGTGTATGACAAAGGCGGGGTGGTCGGCGGGACTTCGGCCGGCAATCATGTGCTCAGTCAGCATGTGTATGATCCGGACGGCGTCAGTGGCGCCGTCAGCAGCGAAGTGGTGACCAATTATTGCCACAACACGGTCAACATCAGCAGCAACTTCCAGAGCTTCCCGCTGCTGGCCAATACGCTGAACGACACCCATTTCCGCCAGCGGGATCGGATGGGGCGCTCGGCGGTGTTTCAGGCAAAACTGGGCCTGAACGGCCGGGTGATTGCGGTGTCGGAAGCGACGTCTTTGTTTGTCAGCGCTGACGGACAAGGCATTGTCGACGGCAGCAACGAAGTCTATGTGCTGCGCGCCGATGCGCAGACACAATACAGCCAAATCAGCTGTGGTCAGCCGGTGATCATCAAAGATTTGCTGCGCTTTAAATTGTTGCCGGGCGACAGATACAACCTGCAGAACAACAGTACGACCGTGATGCCAACACGCGTCAGCATCGACGGCCGTTACAGCAGCTTCTACAGCCCGGTCAACCCCTACTGATGCCTGCCGGCTGCGTAGTCAGTTGTGGGCTGCGCAGCCGTGGTGCCGGCATGCCGCCGCTGAGCCAGTTCAGCAGCGGCACACGCCGCATCAGCTCATACCCCAGGCCACAGCCGAGCACCGTCAGGCTTACCAGCAGCAGCGCTTCGATACCGTCATGCAGTTGCAGTGGTTGCAGCGCGACGGCAAACACCACCGTCAGCGTCTGATGCAGCACGTACCAAGGCAGAATGGCGGCGGAGGCGTAACGGCGCAAGCGGTCGGTCCGGTCGAAATTGGGTTTTTGCAGGTACAGCGCGCCAAAGGCCAGCAGCATCCCCAGCCAGGCCCAGTGGTTTAGCACAGTACAGAGACTGAACAGTGTCTGCAGCACCACAGCGTTGCCTGCCAGATGGTCGAATACATCATGATTGTCGGCGACCAGCAGCGCATAGCCCAACAAAGCGGTGACGAGTAAGCCATAACGCCAGCGCGGCAGCGCGGCCCACCAGTGTTTTTGCAGTATCAGCAGGTAACCGGCGACAAACACCAGGCCATATTTGGCATGGTTATACCAGTCGTCGAGCAGCGCGTGGGTGCTGGGAAAATCTGCCCGTAAGGTCAGGACAGCAGCCAGCAGCAAACCGCTCAGCAGCGCAGCAAAACCCCACAGCGGCACTTTGTCACAGGCGCTGGCCAGCCGGCTCAGCAAACCGTGCAGCGGCAACAGCAAGACGGAATAACAAAACAGATAAGGCAAAAACCACAGATGATTCCAGGTCAACAGGCCAATCGGGCTGTGATGCTCGCGCAATAATTCGGTATTGGGGTTGATGTATTGCCACCAGAACTGCCAGTAGCCGGGCTCAATCAGCTGCTGGCTGCGCGCCTCAAAATACACTTGCGGCACCACCACCACAAACATGCCAAACAGCAAAGGCACCAGCAGCCGGCTGGCGCGCAGTTGCAGCAAACGCAGCGCGCTGAAACGGGGTCTGGCCATCGCCAGCGCCATACCGCCAAGCAAAAACAGCAGCGACATCCGCCACGGATTGGTCAGTTTCATCAGGTCCTGCAGCCAGTCCCAGGTCTGGCTGTTTTTGACATGCCAGCCCCAGTCGGCGACGTAATACATGCCGCAGTGGTAAAGAATGAGCAGCGCAAAAGCGCCGATACGCAGCCAGTCGAGGTCGGCTCGACGGTGAGGATTCGATTGTGTCATGCTGAAGTCCGTTTGTTGAATGCCAAAGGGCAGGGCTATTGCGCCCGCAGCGCGCTTTGGTTGCCAGCAAAGAGTCGTTCGGTGGTGGTTTTCAGGGATAACAGGTGGAATGTGGTGACGAATTTCAGACGCCGGGACCGGCAGTGGTGGATTGATACGCTGAGCCGGCGGCCGCTGTTATACAGCTGGCTGTTGTATGCGCTGTTTTTGCTGCTTAATAACAGCATCAATGCCAATACCGTCTGGCTGGAACATAGCCGCGACCCGCTGAATACATTACGCAGCTGGGAGCCCTGGTTGTGGGAGATGAGCAGTGCCGCCGCGACTTTGTTGCTGGCGCCGCTGTTGTTTCACAGCTTTGACCGCCAGCCTTTGCGTTTCAGCCAGCCGCTGCACCAGCTGGGCTGGCACTTTGTGGTCTCGTTGCTGTTCAGCCTGGCGCATGTGGCGCTGATGGTGGCGGTGCGTGACGTCGTTTATGGCTGGCAGGGCGACCAGTACGACTTTGGCCCGCTCGCGCGCGAGTTCTGGTATGAATACCGCAAAGATGTCTGGGGTTATCTGAATCTGCTGGTCACTTATCAGCTGTGTACCCTGCTGTGGCGGCGCTGGCGCGGGGAAGCCTCAGTGTTGTCAGCGCCGGATGCGCCTGCTGCAAGCAGTGCTGGTGATCCGCAAGCCGACACCCATTCCGACACAAAATCAGTCAGCAGCCGCGAGCCTTTGCAGCATCTGCTGGTAAAAAAGCTGGATAAAGAATTTTTGCTGCAGGTGGCGCAGATTGAGTACCTGGAAGCCTGTGGCAACTATGTCAATCTGCACAGTCAGGGCCGGATTTATCCGCTGCGCGCGACCTTGTCGCAGTTAACCGATGAGCTGGCGGCGCAGGGTTTTGGCCGGGTGCACCGCAGTTTTGCCGTCAATCATGCTTTTGTGGCGGAGCTGTGTTACGAGCCAAGCGGCGATGGGGAGATCCGCTTAAAAAGCGGCGCTTGTTTGCCGCTGTCGCGCCGTTACAAAGAAGAATTCCGCGCGGGCCTGTTACCCGGCCGCTGAGGTGGCGGCGCGGGCAAGCCGGGTGGCTCAGTCGGTCAAATGCTTGCTGAGGCGCGTGTGCAGTTCGCCTTCAATCGGGACTGCTTTGCCCGTGCGCTGGTCCAGACAGACAAAAGTGATGTCGGCGTCGGCCACCACCACGTCAGTGCCCGCCACGGTCACCACCTGATGAATGACCGCACTTTTGCCACCGATTTTTGAAAACTGGGTGGCGATTTGCAGCGTCTGGCCGTTGGTGGCGGCGTTGCGGTAGTTGATGTTGATATTGACGATCACCCATGCCAGCGCGCGGCTGTTGAAGTATTCCACGTCGCCGCAGTCTTCCAGATAAGCCCAGCGGGCTTCTTCTAAAAACTCCAGATAGCGGGCGTTGTTGACGTGTTGATAGATGTCGAGGTGATAACCCCGCACTTTAATTTGGGTCAGATGTGGCATCACTTTTTCTCTGGTTGGACCTGTGCGGTCGTTGGAGGCGCTGCGGATTTTGCCGCAATTTCCCGGCGGCGGCAATCAGTGCCTGACCGCCTTAAGGTGTGCCGTTGTTTTGGCTGGCGGCCGGGCGCCCGGCGCTATCGGCGGCAAAAGTCTCATCGCTGATGCGACGCCAGACTGCAGCGCCCTGGCCTTGCTGTTCTTTGCGGTCCCGCCGTTGCCAAAGCTGGTGTAACACCCGGTGCTGAAGCTGTCGGATCCAGCCGGCACTGAACAGCGGCAGCGGATTAAAAGGATTGGTTCTGTTGTAAAACCAGATCTCGCGCCGGCTGCGGCCCGCTTCGGCAGCGCCACGGGCATGAAAGCCATGCGTATCGGCCAGTACCAGCGTGTTAGCTCGGACCGTCAGGGCCACCGGCGCCGGTAATCCCAAAGCGGCCAGTTCGGCCTGTTGCACCCGCAACGAGCCTTTTTCGGACAAACCGTCCCGCTGCTGGCGGACTGTCAGGCTTTTGCGGTATTCCCAGCACAAGCGGCGCCAGCTGAGCCGGTGTGAACCCGGAACATAGGTGAAAGGGCCGTCTGCGGTCACCACATCCTGCAAAAACAGCCAGCCTTTCATGGTCGGATGGAAAGTGTCGCTGTGCAGCGTTTTTTGCGGGTCGGCGCCACCTTGTTGCACGCCATTGCGGATCACCTGCGCGTAACAGAGGGTAGGTAACAAAGACGCCGCGGTGTAGGACAGCAGCTGTTGCAGCCTGGCGCTTTGCAGCAAAGCGGCGCTGACGGGCCTGTCCTGCAGCGTCTGGTCATCCAGCAGATAGCGCTGAGTCAGCGTATCGGCCTGGCTTAACTGCCGGCACTGCTGATTGCCACGCCGGCACTCAGTCTGCAACCGGGCGAACTGTTCTGCAGGCAGAAAATCCGGCACCAACAGATAACCGTCGCGGCGAAATTGCGCCCGCAGCGGCGCCGGTACCTGCCGCGCCAGCCACAGCCGCCGGATGGATGCCAGCAGATGCGCCAGCACGTAACGCAACACATGCAAACCGAGCCGGTTCAGCCAGTAACTGCCGATGATTGGGTTGTCTTTAAACGATTTACCGCCGGTCAGCAATTCAAACAGCCACAGCGGCCATAACCAAAGTCCTTTCAGTCGCATCATACCTCTGTCCTGCGGCCGCGCGCTGAGCGCAGGCCGCTGATGTGGTCCGTACCGGCCGCAGCAAGCGACCGGTACGGATTGCAGTTAAATTTGTGCACGGGTGGCGTCACCGGCGCTGTTTCACTGATCAGCAGTCCGGCGGCGCCACCAGAACCAGCCCGCCAGGCCCAGCAACAATGGCAACAGCGGCCAGAACGGCTTCACGGCGCGCAGCTGTGTGCGCCACTCGCGCTGGCTGTTGTCGGCGAGCCGGGCGGCGGCTGCAGCAAAATCAGGCGCCGGGCAGCGAATACCGAAGTCAGTGCCCCAGGCCACATATGCGCCTTGTTGCAGATACCGCTGATAATACTGCTGTGCCAGCGCCGGGTCGCGGTTGATCAGCCAGGTGGTGGCCTGACACAGACTGGCGGCAAAAGCCTGACTGTTGGCAGGCACCAGACTGGCACTTTGGGCCGCCAGTTCGGCCGCCTTGTATCGGTAATGGAACCTTTTGTCCGGCACTGCCATGCTTTGCGCCAGCCGTTGCTGTTCGCCGGCCGGCAGCGGCCAGTCGGGCTGACGCTGTGGGTCGTCATAGCGCCAGAATTCGAACTGACCATAAAACACCTGATAATCGGGCGCCAGTTCGTAACCAATCAGTTCAAGGCCATGGCGGCGGGTCAGCACGGCCAGTTCGCTGAGCGCTTTGGCCTGCTCAATTTGCCCCAAATCCACCCCCAGCTGCCGGCCCAGCCGGTGCAGCCAGTGATCGGCGCTCTGCTGGCTCAGTTGCTGATATTTTTGGGCAAGCGTTTTTTGTGCCGGTTCGACAAAATAAGCCTGTGCTTGCTGCAGTTCGCCTTCACGCAGCAGCCGGCGCGCCAGCAACTGACGCAGCAGCGTGTTGGGTTCGGTGTCGCCAAACCAGGACCATTCACTGGGGGCTTTGGGCTGACCGGCTGGCACTTCGGCGTCGACAAACTGCTGCAGTTCTGCGGTGGTCAGTACCCGCTCGGCGATGTAAGCGGTGTCCTGCCAGTATTCAGCGCCGGCCTGATACAACAAACGCATGGCCTGCAGATAATCGCCCCGCTGCAGCTGCAGTACGCCGGCTTCTGCCTGCACCCGGCACTGGGTTTGCTGGCGGATTTGGCGCAGAAGTGCAGGTCGTGGGATCTCAGCATAGTGGTCGGCCGCCAGCGCCGGTGGCGGCAGTTGCTGTGGAAAGGCCTGCGCCGCTTTGGCATAAGCCGCAGCGGCGGCGGTCAGGTCATTGGCGCGCACCGCCATTTTGGCGCTGAGCCACCATTTGTACGGATGGTCCGGCGCTTGCGCCAGCAGCGGGCTGACCAGATCAAAATGTCCCAGCTGGTAGTGGACTTGCGCCAGCTCCAGCGCGTTGTGCAGCCGCACCTGCGGTTGCTGCGCAAGCAGCGTCAGCACCCGGCTGAGCTGCTGCGGGTCCTGATACTGCAGGCTTTGCGCGTTACTTTGCAGATAAATCGCCAGCAGCCGTGAGACCGCCGGCGTACCCAGCAGTGCGCCAAGTTCCGCGTCCGGCTTGGCCAGCAACTGGCTGCTGACCTGCAGCAACGACGCCCGGCCGGATTCTTCATAACCGGCCTGGCTGGCATACAGTGCGATGGCGGTTGCCCAGTCCTGGCGACCAAGCGCCAGCCGCGCTTCTTCACCCAGGCTGCTGACCGCCAGCTGGAGCGGGTCGGCAAGGCCGGCGGCTACTTCCTGACGCAGCTGCTGATAGAGTGCCACCGCCTGTTGTTGCGCGGCCTCGTCGCCTTGTTGCAGCAGCCGGGCCAGGCTGTACAGCGCCCAGCTGCGTCTTTGGCTTTGCTCTGCGGCCGGTAATGCCAGCAGCTGGCGGAATAAATCGGCCGCTTGCGCCGGTTGGCTGCTGAACGCCACCGCGGCGGCGGTATAGAGCCGCAGTTCTGCCGGCAGGTTGCCGGCCTGCGCCAGCACTTGCGTGGCGTCGTTCAGCTGGCGCAAGGCTTTGATTTGGCTGGCCTGTTCTGCGCTCAGCAGTTGTTGCTCGGCCTGTTCAGTGGCGCTGAGCAGCCGGTCCTGCTGATAGTCATAGTGGCTTTGAAACAGCGGGCTGGCCGTGGGCAGCGCTGGGATGGGCGCCGCCAGTACGGCGAGTTCAGCGCCAAAGGTTGATTCCGGCAGGCTTTGCAAATTGTTGAGCCGGTGCGACATCAGCTGCAGCGGAAAATCCGGGCCGCAGGCCTGACTGGCCGGCGTCAGCAACAAGGCCAGCGGCAACAGCCAGCGGCCACGGCGCTTGTGCGCTATCCGCGTAGCCGCGGTTGGCCAACACGCAGGGGATTGGCCGGTGGGCGCAGTCTTTGTTGAACTCATACACTTTCCTTAGTCTGTGGCCGTGGCAGCAGGCCTGGTTTTACCTGGGCTCGCGGCGGATGGCTGATCTTTTGCGACACTTGCGCTTATCAAATTGCTTCGTCAATGCAGTTCAGCAAACTGGCTTGTCAGCTTCGTGCCGCAACGGGCGCCAGCGCATCGCTTCAGGGCAGATCTGCCGGCGCCTGCACCTGAGCGCAATGCAACCAGGCCAGTGCCAGCGTGCGGCCGGGCGCCAGATGAAGCGGTTGCGGGCGCTGCAGTTGCAGCGCTGAGCCTTGCTGACGCAGATGATACCCCTGTAAGCCGTCGGCATCCAGACACGCCTTGGCACTGAACTGCAACAGCGCTGGCAATGGCGCGCTCAGATTACCCCGATTTTCGACCATCAGCTGAAATGGCGGCTGGTCACCCTGCAGGCTGAAACTGAGCTGCGATTGCAGCGGTTCGCCGCGCACCACCGCCTGCAAGGTGGCATAAGGCCAGCTGCGCCGATCGGTGTCCAGCGGCAGCCTGAACCAGACCAGCCCTTGCAACCGGCGAAACTGGCCTTGGGTTCTGGCCTGCTGTAACTCCTGCAGCCACTGTTGCACGCCGGCCGGGTCGACCGGCAATTCGCGTCGTGTGCCGGCAATACGCAACGGCATTTCACTTTCGACGCGCCAGCCGTCCGCGGTATCAATCAGCGCCGAATGATAGGCCGGTAAAGCCAGATACAGCGGGCTTTGGCTGAGCGCATCGGCTTTTTCTGCCCACTGGCGGGCCAGCGTGCTGTCAAACAGGCCCTGCCGGGGCGACAGGACGGCGTGCAGCTGCAGCGTCAACTGGTCGGTTTGTGCGCTGAGCGCGCCAAATTCGCTGCTCTGCAGCCAGTCGGGCAGTGCAGTGATGCCCAGTGGCAAATCCGGCGGCAATTGGCGGCGCAGCTGCGCCAGCCAGTCGCGATAAACAGCCAGCTGACTGCGCGCACAGTCATAGTCGATTTCAATGCCGGCCAGCGGAATTTGCTGTTGATGCGCGCGCGCCAGCAACTGGTCGAGCCGCTGCCACAGTTCAGTGGTCGGCAGCGCCGCCAGTTGGCCGTCGAGCCGGACCACCAGCGTCACAGGCCGGCCGTCTTTGCTCAGCAGGGCGAGATCGGGGCTGATAACGGGCCACTGCGGGCCTTGCGGCGAACTGTGATATTGCAGCGCCAGTACCCGCAGCGCACTGAAATCGGCGCGGCTATGCGCCAACGCCTGCTCCAGCGCTTGTCTGACGGCTGACACCGGCGCCGGGGTTGAAGCGGATGTTGAGGCAGAAGTTGAGGCAAAAGTTGAGGCAAAAGTTGAGGCAAAAGTTGAGGCAAAAGTTGTCGCGAATGAGGGTTCAGCTGGTGCCGCTGCAGGCGTAGCCGGATGCTGAGCAGCGGCTTGCGCGGGCTGTGTCGCGGAATTTGTTGGGGACTGTGTTGCGTGTTGCGGGCCGGGTTGCGCTGCTGCGCCCCAGTCACGCTGCCAGATATACAGCTGCTGCGTCAGCGCTGGCGCTGCAGCCTGGATTTCAGCAGGTGGCGATGGTGGCGTGGGTTTGGTCGGGGCTTGATCTGCGGGTTCAACCACCGCCGGCTGACAAGCCACCAGCAGCGAGCACAGCGTCAGCGCGGCGAAAAAACCGCGCTGACGTGGCCCTGGCCTGGCGTCAGATCCAGGCAAAAGCATCCGCATACATGTGCGGCAACTGAGCGCCGGCAGCCAGAAAGGCCTCACGCACCGCTTTGACCATCGGGAAAGGCCCGGCGATATAGATGTCAAAGCCGCTCAGGTCCGGGTGGTCCGCCAGCACCGCCTGATGCACCAGACCACTGCGGCCCTGCCAGTCGGCGCCGGGTTCCTGTAACACCGTTTCAACGCGAAAATCCGGCTGGCTTTGCTGCCATTGCGCCAGCTGCGGCTGATAATACAGCCCGCTTTCGTTACGCAGGCCCCAATACAGCTGGACCGGGCGGTTGCTTTGCTGTGCCAGTGCGCCGGCGATACTCCAGACATAAGAGAAACCGGTGCCGCCGGCGAGCAGCAGCAGTGGCCGGCCGTTATCCGGCCGTAAAAACGCTTCGCCCAGCCCAACCTGTACCAGCACCACCGGATTGTCGCGCAGGTGCGTCAGCGCCTGGCTGGCATAAGTGTCGGTGACATTGCCGCCGATCTGCAGCTCCAGGTAGCCATCCCCGGGCGTGCTGGCAATCGAAAAGGGTCTTTTATCGGTGTCGGACAAAAAGATCTGCAGATACTGACCCGGCAAATAACTGACCGGCTCCTGCGGTTTCAGTAAGACTTTGCTGACGCCGCCGGTCAGGGCTTCGATACTGATCACATCCGCCAGCACTTTGTTGCTGGCCGGTACGCTCGACTGTTCTGTCATAGTGGCTTCTTCGTTAGCGGTATTTACCGGATAAAAGGGTGTCTGAGCACCAGGTCACTGCAGGCAAATGCCTGACAGCCATACACAAAATTCTGCGCTATGTCGGCGTCGCTGAGCGGCGATGGCTCCTCATAACGGACTTCACCGCTTTGCAGCCGGCAGACACAGGAGGTGCAAACTCCCTGACGGCAGCGATGCGGAAAATCAATGCCGGCTGCCAGCGCGGCATCGAGCAGCGTTTCGGCCGGGCTGGCCGCAAAAGTAATGCCGGCCGGTTCGACGGTGATTAAAAAACGCGGTTCAGTCACGATGTTGCTCCTGCGCCAGCCCTGTTAATACAGGCCCTTGGGCCGCTCTGGCAATGGAATGCCGAGCGAATCCCAGATGGCATCGACTTTCTGTTTGATGTCTTCGCGCATCACAATAGGTTCACCCCATTCGCGCGTGGTTTCACCCGGCCATTTGTTGGTGGCATCCATACCCATTTTAGAGCCGAGGCCCGACACCGGCGAGGCGAAATCCAGATAATCAATCGGCGTGTTTTCGATAAGCGTCGTATCGCGCGCCGGGTCCATCCGGGTGGTAATGGCCCAAATCACATCCTGCCAGTCGCGGGCATTGACGTCATCATCACAGACGATGACAAACTTGGTGTACATAAACTGGCGCAAAAACGACCAGACGCCCATCATCACGCGCTTGGCATGACCGGGATATTGTTTTTTCATCGTGACGACGGCGAGGCGGTAGGAACACCCTTCCGGTGGCAGATAAAAATCGACGATTTCCGGAAATTGCTTTTGCAACAACGGGATAAAGACTTCATTGAGTGCAACGCCCAAAATCGCCGGTTCATCCGGTGGCCGGCCGGTGTAAGTACTGTGGTAAATCGGCTGTTCGCGGTGGGTGATATGCGTCACGGTAAACACCGGGAAACTGTCGACCTCATTGTAATAACCGGTATGGTCGCCGTATGGGCCTTCGGCGGCCATTTCGCCTGGCTCGATGTAGCCTTCCAGCACAAATTCCGCACTGGCCGGCACCTGCAAATCGTTGCTGACGCATTTGACCACTTCGGTGTTATCACCGCGCAGCAAACCGGCAAACGCATATTCAGACAAAGAATCCGGCACTGGCGTCACCGCGCCTAAGATAGTCGCCGGATCGGCGCCCAAAGCGACGGATACCGGAAAACGCTGGCCCGGATGGGCTTTTTGCCATTCGAGGAAATCGAGCGCACCACCGCGGTGCGACAGCCAGCGCATAATGACTTTGTTTTTGCCGAGCACCTGCTGGCGGTAAATACCGAGATTCTGCCGCTCTTTGTGCGGGCCGCGGGTCACCGTCAAACCCCAGGTGATCAAAGGCGCGGCGTCGCCGGGCCAGCAGGTCATCACCGGCAATTTAGTTAAATCGACGTCATCGCCGCTTTTCACCACTTGCTGACAAGGCGCTTTACGCACTTCTTTGGGTGACATATTCAGCACCTGCTTAAAAATCGGCAGTTTGCTGAAGGCATCTTTTAAGCCTTTTGGCGGTTCCGGCTCTTTTAAAAACGCCAGCAACTTGCCGACCTCCCTGAGCGCCGACACTTCGGTCTGACCCATGCCAAGCGCGACACGCTCGGGCGTACCAAACAGATTGGCCAGCACCGGAATGTCGTAACCTTTTGGATTTTCAAACAATAATGCAGGGCCACCGGCACGTAGTGTGCGGTCGGCGATTTCGGTCATTTCGAGCACAGGGTCGACTTCGGCGCTGATGCGGTGCAACAGGCCACGTTGTTCCAGTTGCGCGATAAAGTCACGTAAGTCTTTGTATTTCATTCAGGACCTGCTGAAAAGGTGCCGGCAATGGTCCGGCATTATACAGTGAAGGCGGCGCCCGCCAAGTAGCAGGGCCAGTTACGCGGGCTGGCGGCTGGCGGATCTATTTGCGTTTGAGCTGCTGCAGGGCGCGTTGTACTGAGAAATCATAGCGGCGCTGTTTGGCATTGTGTTTGACAGAAAACTTTCTGAAATCAATCTGTTGCCACTGGCCCGCCCGTAAAAGCGGCTGGTATTGCGCCAGGTTCTGCCGGGTCAGGATATCCAGCTGCATCAACGGCACATCGGGCAATGGTTGCGGCAATTTGCCATGCACATGGTCATAAATCAGCACCAGCGCCCAGGCGGCCATCGCAAAGTGCCCGCCGGCTGAAGCCTGTAAGTGGCCGTCGGCGATGGCTTTTTGCGCTTGCGGGATCCAGTCAAAACCGCCGACACAATAGTGGCCTTGGCCGGCCTCTCCGAGCGCATCCAGCACACCCAGTGCCATCCAGTCAGAAGCCGTCCAAATCAGCCGGCTGTTGGGATAACGGCGCAGCAGCTGGCTGGTTTGCGCGCTGGCGAGCGGCCTTTCCCATTTGCCATTGACGATTTGGTGCACAGTGCCACCGCGCTGGCGCATCGCCTGATAGACGCCTTCGGCCCGCCGGTCCGTTTCATAATTGAGCATGCCGTTGATGCCGATGAGTTCACTGGCTTCTGGACAAGCCTGTTGTAATGCGAGTGTCAGCTGACGGCTGGCTTCAACATTGTCGAAATACAGCTCGGCCAGCCAGTTTGGGTATTTTTCACCGGGCCGGCCGACTTTGGGCGCTTCGTCCGGCTGCCACATGTGTTCCAGCGTGATGATTTTGACCGGATAGTCTTTGAGCAGCTCCATCAGCTGCACGCCCGCGCCGGTGTAGGGCTGTACTATGGCGTAATCAGGCTGATGTTTTTGCAGGTATTCAGTCAGTTTTTGTTGTTGTAACAGGCGGTTGGCGTCGCCATTGATAATGGTCAGTTCAAGGTCAAGCTGACTGGCGGCCAGCCGGGCCATGGCTTCGACCTGCATAAAAAACGGATCGGCAATAAGCGATGGATTGACGAACAACACCGTCGGCCGGGCCAGCGCCAGGCCCGGTAACAGGCAACACCACAACAGCCAGCGCATCAGCAGATCTCCGTCCAGGTTCTCCGGTCAAAGCAGTGTATGCTGGGGTTGTGGTTGGCCGCAACCCGCATGGCCGGGCGGGGTGGCGTGCGGCGTCGTTGCAGCTTTTGCTGGTCAGCCGGCCGACTCTCTTTTATGATGAGCCATCCAGATGTCTGAGTTAAGGTGCCTATGAAAATCGCAACCCGTATTATCCACGCCGGCCGCAGTAAAAAATGGGCCGGTTACAGTGTGAATGTGCCGGTGGTCCGTGCGTCGACCGTGGTGTTCGACAACATGGACGAGCTCAGACATGCGGTAAAACACCGCGGCGAGCAGGTGCCTTATTACGGCCGGCGTGGGACCCAGACGCATTTTGCCTTCAGCGAAGCAATTTGTGCGCTGGAAGGTGGCGCCGGTTGTGCGTTGTATCCCAGTGGCGCGGCGGCCATCACCGGCACTTTGCTGGCCTTTCTGAAAACCGGTGACCACCTGCTGATGGTTGATGCCGTGTACGAGCCAACCCGCGCTTTGTGCGACAAAGTACTGGCACCGCTGGGTATCGAAACCACTTATTACGACCCGTTGATCGGCGCCGGCATCGCCGCGCTGATCCGGCCCAATACCCGGCTGATTTATCTGGAATCGCCTTGTTCGCTGACGATGGAAGTGCAGGATGTGCCGGCGATTTGTCAGGTCGCGCGTCAGCACGACATTATCACAGTGCTGGATAACACCTGGGCCTCGCCACTGCTGTGTCAGCCGTTTGCTTTGGGGGTTGATGTGTCAATCCAGGCGGCGACCAAATATATCTGCGGCCACTCCGACGTGATGCTCGGCACCGCCAGTGCCAACGAAAAACACTGGCCGCAGCTGCGCGAACACAGTTATCTGCTGGGTTATTGCGCGTCGGCCGATGATGTTTATCTGGCGGCGCGTGGCCTGCGCACGCTCGGTATCCGGCTGGCCCAACATCAGCAGAACACAGCGCAGGTGCTGGCCTGGTTGCAGCAGCGGCCGGAAATCGAGCTGTTGCTGCATCCGGCGTTGCCACATCATCCCGGCCATGCCGAATTTGTGCGGGATTTTTCCGGCAGCAATGGCCTGATCTCATTGGTGTTAAAACCAGTCAGCCCGGCGGCGCTGGCGGCTTTTGTCGATGGCCTGCAGCATTTTAAAATGGGTTTTTCCTGGGGCGGTTTTGAAAGCCTGGTGATCACCAACAGCAATCTGCAGGCACTGCGCACCGCCACCCGCTGGCCTTATGCCGGGCCGCTGGTGCGGCTGCATATCGGCCTGGAAGATCCGACGGATTTAATCGCCGACCTGGCGGCGGCGTTTGAGCGGCTGCACCCGCTCTGACAGCGGCGGATTTTACGCTATAGTCAGGACTGACTTGTTGACTTCAGGTGGTGCTGATGCGCGCTGGCTGGCTGTGCGGGCTTTGGATCATGTGCTGCCCGCAGTTACAGGCAACGGAGTGTCCCCCAACTTTACGGCTGGCCTACAACGCCAGCTGGTTACCCTACATTGAAGTGACCGACGAACAGGTGCGCGGCAGCGACGTGACCTTGATCCGTCAGCTGCTGAGCCGGGTCGGCAGTACCTTGCAGCTGCAATATGTGCCGGAAAAACGGGCTCTGCAGATGCTGCAGCAAGGTGGGGTCGACCTGCTGTTTGCCGCCTCCTACACCGCGGAACGCGCCGGCTACGCCTGGTTCAGCAAGCCTTATCGCAAAGAATACAATGTGGTGTTGGTGCACCGGCGGGCGCTGGAGGTGTACCCGGAGATCCGCAACCGGGCGTCGTTTTTACAGCTGGCGGCCCGCAAGCTGGCCGGGGCTTATAACCCGATCGGTTTTTATGGTGCTGATTTTGAGCAACTGAAGCAGCAGCCGGCGGTGCGTCATCGCAGCCTGGCGGTGTATGAAGCAGACCGGCGGCTCGAGCTGGTGCTCAATCAGCGCGCCGACTACACCATCGTCGACAAAGCGGCAGTCGAGGTGGAACTGCGCCAGCATGCCAAAGCCAGCGAGCTGCTGATCTTACCCTTTCACCTCAATGAGGCCGACATTCATCTGATGCTGGCCAAAGCGACGGTCAGTGCCGCCTGTGTTGAGGCCATTAACCGCCAGTTGGGCAAACCCTGATTATTGTTCGTGGAAGAACGATTCCAGACTTTGGCCGGTCAGTTTCGGAATGCGGCTGAACAGGAACCAGATTGCAGCCATCATCATAATGGTCGATGGAATGGCAATCACCGGATAACTGAGCGCGGTCATCCGCGCCAGCTCTTCGTTGTAGGCGGGGGTGCCGGCCGGGCTGACCAGAATCCACTTTGCCAGCAGATAATTCAGCACCGACGACATAAAAAACGACGCGGCAAAAATGCGGGTGGTCTGGTCGACCACTTTGTCGAATTGCGCTTCGCTGCCAGCTTCTTTCAGTTTTTGCTCCAGCAAGGCTAAATCCAGCAATTGCATATTCTGCAGCACGGTTCTGACCAGGGGAAAGCGGGTACGGCCGCTGAGGATGATCAACACACCGATAATGCCGGGTACTGCCGCTTCTTTGATGGCGATGTATTTCGGGTCGAGCTGTAACAGGCTCATGCCGCCAGTCAGCAACACGCTGATGATACCGACCACCGAGAAAAAATTCAGTTTGCCGGACTGTTTCAGTTCCCACAGACCAAAGCCAATCGGAAAGGCCAGTGCCAGGATAAGTGCCCACACCGGGCCCAGGCTGTCTTCGCCGCTGAGTTTGCTCAGCACGAGCACCGGGATCACGATGTTAAATGCCAGATTGGCGAGCAGGCCGCTGGCGCTTTGTGGTTGGGGTTTGGTGGTGTCAGTCATAATGCGATTTCCAACTGCAGATGGCGCTGTTGTACCACAAAGTCCGGCAAAGGCCCAGTGTATGCGCCAGCCTGCTGATGGCGTGATGCGGCGCAGCGCAGCGTTGCGCTGTGGTTTGCTGCGTTGTGCCCTTGCAGAGCAGTGGCGTCTGCGTTTTGTCGCCATCTTTGTGCGGCGTCGGTCACAGCCTTCAGAAAATTTCACCAGATGCTTGCATTTATACTGTGTCACGCCTAGTATGCTTTTACTGTGTGGCGCATAGTGTGCGCTAAACAGTATGCGACACAGCGTCAATCTCAGTGGCCGACCAGGACGGAGCCCTTATGACAGATGATAAATTCGACAAACTGCGGCTGGAACTTAGGCGCGGCGTGCTGGTGCTGGCTGTGCTGGCATCCTGCCGCCAGCCGCAGTATGGCTACTCGCTGCGCAAGCAGCTCAATGACAACGGTATTGAAATCGATGAAGGCACTTTGTACCCGCTGGTGCGCCGGCTGGCCGAACAAGGTTTATTAGACAGCCAGTGGCAACAGTCCGAAGGGCGGGAGCGGCGTTATTACCAGCTGTCCGCCGGCGGGACCGAAGTGCTGGCACAACTGAGTGCAGAATGGCAGCAGTTAAATGGCAGCCTGGCAACTTTACTGGAGCAACAATAATGGAATTGCTGGAACGTTATCTGGCTGCAGTGGCAGCCGAGCTGCCGGTCGACAAGCAGCACGACATTATCCGTGAACTCAGAGCAAATCTGCTCGATCAAATCGACGCGTTGTCAGCACAAGGCCCGCTGGATGACGCCCGGCTCAGCCAGTTCTTGCTGGAACAAGGGCATCCGGTCGATGTGGCTCAAAGGTTTGCCCCCAGCGCCCCTTTGATCGCCGGTGAGGACATGCCGCTGTATTGCACTGTGCTGTGGCATGGGGCGGCGCTGGTGGCGGTGTTGGCCTTGCTGAAAAGCCTCGGTGGCCTGGTGACGGCCGACTCGGTCAATCCCATCCGCCTGCTGCTGCAGCTGGTGTTCAGTTTTATCGACCAGTTTGCGACTTTGCTGTTTGTCGTCACGGCGGTGTTTTACGCGGCCGGCCGTGCCGGCTGGACCAAAGAGTGGCGGCAACGGCGCTGGCAACCGGCGCAGTTGCCGAAGTATCCGCTGGCCCGGTTAAAGCTGTCGGACAGCATCACCGATTTGACCAGCTCGCTGTTTTTATTGCTGTTGCTCTGGACGCCATTGTGGCTGTCGGAGCAGGCGCAGGCGAATTTGCCGGTCCGGCTGGCGGACGGCATGGAATTCTGGCGCTATCTGCTGACGCTGTTCGCCTTGTTGTCGGCTGGTTTTTCGCTGTACCGGCTGACGCAACTGAGCTGGCAGCGCTGGAGCAAGTGGTGTTACATCGCCGACCACCTGGTGTTTGCGCTGATTTTTGCTGGCATGGCGCTGCAAGGTGGGGTGTTCACTGAGCCGGCAGTGCTGAGCGACAGTGCCTTGTTATTCTGGACCCACGCCGCCGGCAGTATTTATTACGTGCTGCTGGCGACTGCGGTGGTGCTGGTCTGGCTGGCCTTGCTGGAATACCGCCAGTTACGCCGGCTCTGAGGCGGTGATCAGGCTGTGGCGCCCGCCACAGCCTAACTCAATGATTTTGCGTTGGTTGTTTTTTCAAACAGGAAATCAGGTCTTAAAACGAACTATTATCAATTACATCTATATGATTTTATTGATGTTTTTTGCTTTTTAGCTCGATCTTCCAGCCTTGCTTCGCTATACTGCCGGTCTGTTTCCCCTTTTGCCGCCTGGAGAACATCATGCAAGGTGATGCCGCCGTCCTCAGTATGCTCAATGACGTACTGACCTCAGAATTAACCTCGATCAATCAGTATTTTTTACATGCCCGTATCTACAAAAACTGGGGCCTGAAAGAGCTCAATGATGTCTGCTACAAAAAATCGATCCGCGATATGAAGCAGGCCGACGAGCTGATTGAGCGGGTGTTATTCCTTGAAGGCTTACCCAATTTGCAGGCGCTGGGCCGTTTGCGCATCGGCGAAGACACTGCCGAAATGCTGCAATGTGACCTGGATTTCCAGCATGAACAGCTGCCGCTGCTGAAAAACGCCATCGCGCTGTGCGAACAAAAGCAGGATTATGTCAGCCGCGAAATTCTGCAGGAAATTCTCGAACACGAAGAAGAACACATCGACTGGCTCAATGCCCAGCAGTACCAGATTGGCGCTATGGGTATTGAAAATTATCTGCAAAGTAAACTGGGCGGGGAGTAAGCAGCATGCAAGGCAAGCAAAAAATCATCGACGCACTGAACGTGCTGCTGGCGAACGAACTGAGCGCGATGGACCAGTATTTTATCCATTCGCGGATGTATCTGGACTGGGGCCTGAAGAAGCTTTATGAGCGTATCGATCACGAAGTGACCGACGAAAAAGCCCATGCTTCTGCGCTGATTGAACGCATTTTGTTCCTCGAAGGTGTGCCGGATATGAGCAAACGCGACCCGCTGCACATTGGCGCCGACGTGCCCTCGATGCTGCAAAATGACCTGAATGTCGAATATTCAGTCGGCAAACTGCTGAAACAGACCATAGCGCTGTGTGAGCAGGAGCAGGATTATGTCAGCCGCAGCATGTTGCAAACGCTGCTGGACGACACTGAAAACGACCATGCCCACTGGCTGGAGCAGCAGCTGCGGCAAATCAAACTCTTTGGTCTGCCCAATTATCTGCAGGCACAGCTGTAACGGGCGACGCTTTCACAGGCCTGATCCGGTGCTGCCGGTGTTCAGTCAGGCCGACAATAAGGCAGGCAACGATCTTCAGGTAAAGATCTTCAGGCCGGTTCTCCGGCCTTTTTTCTGCCTGCGAGCCGTGGATATGGAGGCAAAACGTCCCTGTGGTTGACCGCTCCCGGCGGCGTTGCCACCCGGCCTGTGCGGTCAGCCGTTTGCTGAATTGTTCGCCAGCTGCGCCGTTGCAGTGGCAAAGATGCTTGAAGCCCCTTTGATTTTTATGCCAAACTGCGCCGGCATACCGACGCATGCGGGCGTCGTATAATGGTAATACCCCAGCTTCCCAAGCTGGTGCCGTGGGTTCGATTCCCATCGCCCGCTCCA
>CBINNO010000059.1:0-18671 GCA_966252055.1 uncultured Rheinheimera sp.
GTCGCCAACATATTTGCCACTGCCCCAAGGGTTGGTATGGCTGTAACCGTCGGATGCTTTAGCGGCGAAAGAAGGGTGGTCTGTGTTGACGCCGGTATCAATGATGCCAACGATCACGCCTTCACCCTTGAAAGGTACGCCATTGGTGGCCGCCGCCTGACCTGTCCAGACGGTATCCGCCTTGATCAGCTGTGGACCGGCGTCGCTGTGCAGTTGATAAATTTTTGAACGCTGCACCGACAATACTGAGGGTAAAGCCGCCAGTTGTGCGGCCTGCTCCTGCGTCATGCTGGCGGTCAGACCATTGATGGCGCTGCTGAACTGCTGACGCACTTCAAAGCTACCGATTACACCGGTCGCCTGCTGGATAAAATGTTGCTGTTGTTCGCTGATTTGCTGCTGGTAATCACTGATCTCGCTGGCAACAGCGGCACCTGCAACAAAAAGTTTGTCGTTGTTTTTACTAACTTTTTGCTGAGTCTGTTGACTGAAACTGGCTTGTGTTAATGCTGGTTTGGTCAAGCGGATGATATAGACGTGCTCACCGGTTAAGCCCGGTTCTTCGACAAACTTGTCATGCTGACGGCTGATTTGCACGTTCAATCCGTCGTTTTGCGCCATGCCGTTATACTGGTTTTGCGCCTGATCTGAATAGTTGTAGATTTGCTGCACGTCGAGTTTGGGTTGCTGCAGCTGGTGTTTAACTGAGATGCCTGCCGCACTGACCGGCACCGCCTGAGCCGCACCGACACTGTAAAGTGCCGCTGCGATTGCGCTGGTTAAATGTTTTAATTTCACGGTTATGTTCTCTGGATTATCGGTTGTTATTTAGCAGCCTGGTTGGGCAGACTGTGACCGGTATCTTTATTCCAGAACTGGGCGGTTGGGCAGTAAAATGAGGTAGCATTTTGTAGCATTCGCGCTGTGAAGGGCAGACAATCGCAGCATTTGTGATTAGATTACTTTCTAAGCGGCAAGCACTGCCGGTGGGTTTGGAGCAACAACTAACGTGCGTTTTATTCTGCTATTTTTCACACTCTGTTGCCTGCTGACAGGCCATGTCTGTCAGGCCGCGACCTGTCCGGCGGCAGACCTTTCCTGTGACGACAATGGCGCGGTTCAGTCCGACGAGACGCTGTTGCCCGCTGAGCTGAGCCTCCCGGCGACTGACGCATATGAGGCGGGGCAGACCGAAACCGGCAGCTGGCAATTTTCGCTCGCGCTCGGCTATGGCATGTTGGAAAATCCGCTGGAACAGGCCAAAAACACCCGCACCCTGGTGTTACCCAGCTGGCACTACTACAGCGACCGTTTTTATCTGGATAATTTCAGTCTGGGCTACAGTTTGCTCGAAAGCCGGGATTTGGAAATTGATCTGCAAACTCGGGTCAATGACGATGGCCTGTTCTACGAACTGAACGGTCTGGCAAAATTGCTGGTGACAGATTTGTATTACAAAGTGCCGTTGCGCCAGCCAGTCCGCCGCCCCGGCACGCTGGAGAAAATTGAACGCAAGGTATCTTATCTGGGCGGGTTGGTGGTGACCTTTCCCAACGACTGGATGACGGTCTCTTTGGGTCACTTTCAGGATCTGAGCTCAGTGCACCAGGGGGCAGAAACCACCTTACGGCTCAATCAGATCTATCCGTTTTTTAACGGGCGCCTTGGCGTTGAAGCCGGCTGGACCCGCAAAAATACTGCCTTGGTTGATTATTATTACCGGCTGACGCCGGCTGAAATGGGCAAATCTTTCTTCGAACAGTTCACCAAGGCGAGTCACAATTACCACTTACGGGCCGTCGTGAATGTGCCGCTGAGCGGCAGTTGGTACGGCATGCTGAGCCTGGAACACAACTGGCTGGGACAGGGCATTCGTCGCAGTTATCTGGTCGATAAGGCACACTACAGCGTGGGGTTCGTCGGAATTGGCTATGACTTCTGACAGATGGCAGTGGTTTTTTGCACAGGCTCGGCATGGGGCTCGTCTGGTGGTATTGACCGGACTATTGCCTGGCCGTTTGCTGGCGACTGAATTGCAACTGACTCCGGATACTTGTGTGCGACATGCACAACAACAACAGTGCGAGTTGGCGGTGCGGGTACGTTTCAGCGAGCCTCAGCTGCGGGCCTTTTGTCTTTATTTGCAACATCGCCACAGTGCGCTGCATTGTAGTAGCGGGCTTGGTGAGGAGGAAGTGATGTTGCAGATCAGTCTGGTTGCGCCGCGTTTGCTGGAGCTGCGCGACAACAGCCAGCAACTGATCGCGACAGCGCCGTTAAAAGTTGCCATCTATCAGCCAGCGCAAACCCGCAGAAGGCGAGGCCTAGGCTGGAATTTGTTATGAGTGCCAGATCTTTGCTGCTGATTGAAGATGACGTGCCACTGGCGCGGCTGACTTCGTCTTATCTGCAGGGGCACGGCTTTCAGTTGACGCACACGACGACTGTGGCTGCCGCCTTGCTGTTGCCCAGAACCTGGCAGCCACAGCTGGTGATCTGTGATGTGATGTTGCCTGATACTTCAGGTTTTAGCGCTGCTCAGGCATTGCTCGAACGTTTTCAGTGTCCTTTGTTATTTCTGACCGCGCTGGACAGTACCGAAGATCAGATCACCGGACTGACTGCCGGTGCCTGCGACTATATCGTCAAGCCAGTCCAGCCCGCCTTGTTGCTGGCAAAAATCGAAGCGAATCTGCGTAAAGTCAGCGCCACGCCGCTGCGCCGCTTACAAGTTGGCCGCGTGTCACTGGACAAAAATCTGCAACAACTGCTGCTGGACAGTCAGAGTATCGCGTTGACCACCATGGAATTTGCCATGATGTGGATTTTTGCCAAGCGGCCGGGGCAGGTGCTGAGCCGGGAGTATTTGTTTGAACAGCTGGTCGGCAGGCCCTACGACGGCATGGACAGAGCCATTGATGCCAAAGTCAGCCGGCTGCGCAAGCGCTTACAGGAGCTGGCTATTCCGGGGCTTGAACTGGTCACTGTGCATGGTCATGGTTACCAGATGAGTTTTCCGGCGGCGGTGACCTGATGAAAAAACAGTTTTATCGTCTGATTGGTTTTATGCTGCTGTCCGGCGCGCTGGTGTTCTGGAGTTTCAGCGAGCTGGCCGATGCTTATGAGCGTCAGGCGTTCGGCTATCAGGTCGGGGTCAGCGAACTTTTTCAGCAACTGGATCAGCAGCAGACGCTAAGCCGGCAAGTTGATGCCGCCCGGCTGGCGCTGCCACCTGATCTGACTGCCCAACTGGCTGCCGGTCAAACCATCGCGCTGTTGCAACAGGACCAATTGTATTATTACCGCCAAAGTCATGTCGCGGGGTTGTTGTGGCAGCTCGGCCCCGTCAGCGCTGCGCCGGATGATCCCTTGCCAGCGGCGCTGATCCTGCTGGCTTTTTATGCCGTGCTGGTGTTGTTGCTGGTCCTGCTGATCTGGCCGGTGTTTCGTGATTTGCACCGGCTGCAGCAAAGTGCGGTGGCCTTTGGTGCAGACCCTCAGCCGTTGTCGCTGAGCGTCGGCCGGGCTTCGGCGATTTATCCGTTGGCGAGCGCTTTTGTGCAGGCGGCGAATCAGATGGTCAGCCTGCTTGCGCTGCATAAAAATTTGTCGCGTACCATGTCGCATGAAGTGCGCACACCGCTCAGCAGAATGCGCTTTGCACTGGAACTGATGGCGCAAAACGCCGCTGACAATGCCTATCTGCAACGGCTGAGTCAGGATGTCGATGATATTGAGCAGCTCGCCACCAATTATCTGGCTTTTGCCAGGCTGGAACATCACCGCGGCTCTCAGCTCTTAAAGCCGGTTGAGTTGGCTGAATTTGCCGATGACATCGAACAACGTTTTGCCTTGTATCGCAGCCGGCTGCGCTTTGAGGTACAGGCCAGTGATGGCCTGGTGCTCATCGATGCGCCCGCGCTGATGATTGCGGTGCAGAATCTCCTGATGAATGCGCTGCGCTTTGCCCGTCAGCAGGTCAGTCTGCAACTACTGATTGACGGTACAGCTCTTTTGATTTGCGTCGAAGATGACGGCCCGGGTTTTGAACACACCGGGCAGCCGGGCAGCGACGCCTTTTCACATCAAACCGATTTTAGCCGCCAGACTGATACACAGTCCGGCGGTGCCCAAAGTGCGGGCTTTGGTCTTGGCCTTTACATAGTCCGGCAGGTCGCCAGCTGGCACCAGGCGACCCTGACGCTCGGCACTTCTGCAGTGCTGGGCGGTGCCAGTGTAACGATGTTGCTGCCCGATTGTGTGTGCCCTCAGGACGATGCCGGCAACTGATAGCAGTCACAAATGATTTGCCAGGCGGCCTCAGCGCTGTCGACAAATTGGATCAAGTCCAAATCCTGTGGGCTAATCAGGCCTTCTTCGACTAACAGCTCAAAGTTAATCAGTTTGCGCCAGAATTTTTCATCAAACAGCACCACCGGCACTTTGCGGGCTTTGCCTGTTTGCAGCAGCGTCAGTGTTTCAAACAGTTCGTCCAGCGTGCCAAAGCCGCCGGGGAAGGCGACTAACGCGCGGGCCCGTTGCAGAAAGTGCATCTTACGAATGGCGAAATAGTGAAACTGGAAACAAAATTCCGGCGTGATATAAGGGTTTGGTTGTTGCTCATGCGGTAATACGATATTCAGGCCAATGCTTTTGCCACCGGCCTGATAAGCGCCGCGGTTGGCTGCTTCCATCACGCCAGGGCCACCGCCGCTGATAATAGTGACCGCATGTTTTGGGCAGTTTTTGCTGTGCTCGGTCACCAGTTCGGCAAAACGCTGCGCCTGCTGGTAATAACGGCTGTTTTTCACCTGTCTTTTAGCCAGTGACAGCGCCTGCATAGCGGCATTGTCGTCCGGGTTCAGTTGCAGTTGTTGCTGCGCACTGGCCAGCTGCTGAGCGGCCAGCTCAGGTGAGAGAAAACGGGCACTGCCAAACACCACCAGCGTGGCGTCAATCTGATACTGCTCCAGCACCCGCTGGGCTTTTAAATACTCCAGTTGCAGCCGGACATGGCGCAGCTCATCCTGCATCAGAAAATCAGCATCGGCAAAAGCCAGCCGGTAGGACGGGTGGTCCTGTAACTCTTGCGCCTGTGCTATGGCTTCACGGGCTGAGCTTAAATGACGTTCCTGTAACGGGTTTTCTGGTTGATTCATCGTATTTCCCTGGGGGCTGGGACGCAGATCTGTGGTTGCTGACGTGCAGTTGTTTGATCTGGCCTAAGATACTAAAGGATAAATAAAGTTACCTTACTGACACCACCACAATAAGGAAAGTTCTGATGTCTCTTGATGCCAGTCTGACGTTTCTCGGCGCAGCGCGCCAGGTCACCGGGTCCTGTTATCTGCTGCAGTGGCAGGGCAAAAAGGTCTTGCTCGATTGCGGCATGGTGCAGGGCAGCGATCAGGTCACCGATTTGCAGAAGTTTCGCTTTCAGTTCAGGCCCAAAGATATTGATGCGGTGATTTTGTCGCATGCGCATATCGATCACAGTGGCCTGCTGACCTTATTAATTGCTCGCGGTTTTCAGGGCAACATCTTTTGCAGCGAAGGCACGGCGCAATTGCTGCCGGTGCTGCTTAAAGATGCTTTTTCTTTATACATCAAAGATCTTGAATGGCAAAACCGGCAAAGAGCGCGGCTCGGTAAACCTGAGCTGGAGCCGCAGATGAGCCTCAAAGATGTGCTGGAAGTAGTCAACCGGCTGCGGCCCATGCCTTATTTACGCAGCAAAGATGTGCTGGAAGGCCTGACACTGCAACTGCACGATGCCGGCCATATTCTGGGGTCGGCGATTGTCGAGTTGTGGGTCAAGGGCAATAAAGCCATGCGCCATCTGGTGTTTTCCGGCGATTTGGGCAATCCGGCCACAGTGCTGATGCATGACCCGTCGTTGCTCGACAGCGCTGATGTGGTGCTGATGGAAAGTACCTATGGTGACCGCGACCATCAGAGCGTCCAGAATACGCTGGAAGAATTCGCCGAGGCGCTGGAAGCTGCCCACAAAGCCGGTGGCAATGTGTTTATTCCGGCATTTGCGCTTGGCCGCTCGCAGGAAATTCTGTATTACCTGGGCCTGCTTTATCATCAGGGCCGTTTGAGGCAAAAAATGGTGGTGCTGGACAGCCCGATGGCAATCGAGATCACGCAGATTTATGACCGGCTGATCAGCGAGTTTGACCAAAAAGACACGCAAGTATTTGGCCGATATGGCGCGCACGATCTGAAATCTTTCCTGCCGATTTTGTATCTGACCAAAGATGTCGAAGAGTCGATGGCGCTCAATCGTGTCAACAAAGGCGCCATTATCATTGCCGGCAGCGGCATGTGTAATGGCGGGCGGATTTTGCACCACCTGAAACACAATCTGTGGAAGAACGTTAACCACCTGATTTTTGTTGGATTTCAGGCCAAAGGGACTTTAGGGCGGCGGCTGGTTGACGGTGAAACCCGCGTCAAAGTGCTGGGCCAGCCGTTGGTGGTGCGGGCAGCCATTCATACCATTGGTGGTTTTTCGGCGCATGCCGGCCAGTCGCAGTTGCTGGCCTGGGCTGCGCATTTCAAAGGCCAGCCACAATTCTATCTGGTGCATGGTGAAAGCCAGGCGCAGGAAGCTTTGCAACAGAAACTGAGCGATATTGGCATCAGGGCGCAGATTGCTGAGCCGGGTGCGACGGTTCAACTCTGACTAAAACCGGCAGTGTACTGCCGGTAACCAGAGCGCTGCCTGAGAAGTCGTCAGCCCGGCTGAACCACGGTTGGCGTCACATCTTCACTTGGATAACAGCCTAGCACTTTGACAAAGCGGGTGATGCGATTGAGTTCATCCAGCGCTCTTTTCATTGCATAGTCGTCCAGATTGGCCAGCACATCGACATAAAACATCTCTTCCCATGGATTGCCGTTGATGGGCCGTGATTCCAGTTTGCTCATGCTGATGTCGTGCTGTTTCAGCACCGTCAGCGCGTCAACCAGTGCGCCCGGCTGCTGGCCGGTGTACATGATAAAAGTGGTTTTGGCCGGGATGGCTTTGGCGACCGAAATCGGTTTGCGGGCGACCACAATAAAGCGGCTGACATTGTCTTTCTGGTTGGCGAGGTCGCGGCCCAGCACTTCCAGACCATAGAGTTTGCCGCCTTCTTCACCGCCAATCGCCACGACCGACAAGTCTTTGGCTTCACGTACCCGGTTAAAGGCGTCGCTGGAGGCGTCGCAGTAGTCGATTTTGACACCGGACAAGGTCTGCAGATACTGGCTGCACTGCGCAATAACCTGCGGATGAGCGCAGATCTGGCGGATCTTACTCAGATCTGTGCCTGGCAGGCCCAGCAGGCAATGCTTAATTTCGTGGGTCAGTTCGCCGACAATAGACAGCCGGGTGTGCTGCAGCAAGTCAAACACTTCGTTAATGCTGCCGCTGGAGGTATTTTCAATCGGCAACACGGCGTAATCGGCATGGCCGGTTTCTACGGCCTGAACGATTTCATTGAAGCTGTCGCAGCCGATTTCAATCAGTTTTTCGGCGCGGCGGGTGAAGTATTTCTGCGTCGCCCAGTAACTGTAAGAACCTTGCCGGCCCAGAAAGGCCACCCGGCAGACCGGGCCATTGTCGCCATTGAGTTGCCCCTGTACTTTGGCCTGCTGTTGCAGTACCGAATCTTCAATGATGACGTGATACAGCCGGGTGACGTACTGAGCGTCCAACCCCAGCCCTTTGCCTTTGCCAATCAGCGACAGTAACAGCTCTTCCTCGCGCTTCTGGTCGCGGATCGGTTTGTTCTGCGCCAGTTTGGCTTCGGCGACGGCCAGCGCCAGCGTGCGGCGTTTGGCCAACAGCGCCAGCAACTGCTGGTCGGTGTCACTGATGTCGTGACGGATTTGATCAAGTTCGATTGCCATTTTTTCCTGTCCCCTGAAACGAAAAAACCTCCCGGCCTGGGAGGTTTTTCACTGGTTTAACGCGCGCGCAGCCAGCTACCTCCCGGATTGGGTGGTAAAGCTAAAAAAGAAAAAGCTGAGGGCGCTGAAATTTTGCATAGTCCGGCTACCTTAATCCGTCTGGACGGCTGAAGTCAACTGCTCTGGTGTGAAGATCAGCTGATATTTTTCCGCGCCCGGCAAAAAGCCCAGCGGTTGTTCGCCAAGCCAGAAGGCATGATCGGCCCGGTAAAACTCCGACAGTGGATGACCGGACTGACCTGCTGGGATAGTCAGAATGCCGTCGGCTTCATGGCCGGGCGATACCACCATCCGCTCGCTCTGGCCATGCACTTTCAGCTGCACCCGCGGCATATGGCGGTCGCCGGCCAGCGGATCGGCCGGCATATTCAGCCAGCGGCCTAAAAACGGCAGCGCGCGGGTCAGCGGATGATGGATCTCAGCGCTGTTGAGCTTGCCCCATTGGGCCTGGCTGAGGTCACCGGCGGTTTGTTGTCTGAGCGATTGCACCGAATCGAGCACCGCCTGTTGCAGCAATGCATCCCAGCTGGCGAAGTTGCCGGGCAGCGTGTCGGCACGGCGCGCCTGCAGCAGGGCCCAGGCCGGGGTTTCCGGCACCATTTTTAAATTGCGCAGTTTCAGCTGCTGAGCTTCCAGCCGTGCGGCCAGCGGCGCAAACATCAACTCCAGCGTTTTGTCGCGAAAAGCACGCAGCAGGCTGTAGCCGACCGAGCTGGTGCTGGCGGCCTGACTGTCGGTGTCAACCCATTGGCGGTACTGGTCAAGCTGATGCTGGCTGACAAATTCCGGGCTCAGCACGTCGAGCAACAACGTACGCCAGCGCGCCAGAAAAAGCGCTTCGTGGTCCAGCTGGATAGCATGCAGTGAGCTTTCGTCATGCTGTTCCCTGGCAAACAGCCGTTGTTTGATTTGCAGGCCACGGGCCCCTAAGTCGTAACCGCCATCGCCCAGCAGTGCCAGCGCTTTGCCGCCAACAGTGCGGGCATTGGCGGTCCAGAGCCGGCCATGATTGGGGGCATACAGCGCGGGTTGTTCGGTGGCAGGTACAAAACCAGACCAGTAGTTGTGGCCTTCGCTCCAGTCCTGCGGCGTATCCCAGTCTTTCAGCGTGCGGGCCGGAATAGTGCCGATAATGGTCCAGCCAATCTGGCCTGTGCTGTCGGCGACCAGCAGGTTCTGCGCCGGCACGCCGACGGTGGGCGCCAGTGCCAGCGCTGCTTTGGCGGTTTTGCTTTGTTCAAGCGCCAGCAGGTTCAGATTGAGCGCTTCTTTGTCATGCCCGACCCAACGCAGCGCATAGTCCTGAAATGGCGCCGCCATCACCGGGCCCCATTGTGTTTCCTGGATCAGGATCACGGTGTCGGCTTGCCCTTTCACTTTGATCACTTCGTTGTTGTAGCTGAATTCGCTCAGGCCAGCCGGCGTCTGATACTTCTGGCCGCTGGCGTCTTTTTTCAGCGCAATCACGTCATGCCAGTCGGCGGTGCTGTTGGTAAAACCCCAGGCAATGTGGCCGTTGCTGCCGGCCACCACTGCCGGCGCACCCGGCAACGTCACCCCGGCGACAGACACCTGAGCGTCGCCTTCGCCATAAATCAGCTGCGCTTTGTACCAGGTACCCGGCACGCGGATGCCCAGGTGCATGTCGTCCGCCAAAATAGCGCGTTGTTGTTTGCTGGCGCTGGCGGCAATGGCGAAGTTATTCGAGCCGATGTCGCGGCTGTCCCGCAGGCCGCAATCACGACAGGCGGTGCCGGGTAAAGTCCGTAAAAAGTCCGGCAGGGCAGAGGCGGGCATGGCGACCGGGCTGACGGTGGAATCATCAATCGCCGCCTGCCAGTCGCTGCTGTGCTGATTTAAAAACTGATACCAGTCAGCCGGAACCGCGGCTTTGAGCGCGCCCTGCGCCAATTCATCTTTGCCGAGCGAACTTTGCAAATCGAGAAACATGCTGTAAATGACCAGCAATGAATCTTCCGGTTGCCAATCCGTTGGCTTGGTCATCAGCAACAAATATTCAAAAGGCGGCATGCCGAGTTGCTGCAGACCGGCATTCACACCGGCGGTATAACGGCTGAGAATTTGCTGATGCGCTTTGGGTAAACCAGCCAGCACGGCTTGCGCCCGGTCCCGAAAACGATGCATGCGCTGGCCTTTATCAAAATCAAGCGCGGCCGGCCCAAACAGTTCTGCCAGCTCGCCGGCCGAGTTCCGCCGCAGCAGGTCCATCTGGAAAAAACGTTCCTGCGCATGGGCGAAACCGAGCGCGTAAGACACATCTTCGCGATTGGCGGCTCTGAGGGTCAGATATCCCTGTGCATCGCGACTGGATACGACATTCTGGCTGACGGGCGCGCCGAGCTGGCCTTGATACTGAGGCAGACTTTGTTGCAACATCAGGGTGGCAGCGCCAAACGCCAGCAGGACGAGGCCGAGCACGCTTGCCAGTAATATTTTTATCATTTTCATGAAGATGCACTCTGTTTACCGATTGTTCTTCAGCTTATCACAGCCATTTGGGGATTTTTATGCAAAATAATCAAGCGCCGATCCGCCTCTGGGATCTGGCCGTGCGCCTGTTTCACTGGAGTCAGTTGCTGCTGTTAGGCGGCCTTTGGTACAGCGCCGAGCAGGAATGGTTTGGCCTGCACCAGACGCTGGCTTATCTGCTGGCCGCTTTGCTGGTGGCGCGAATTGTCTGGGGTTTTGTCGGCAGCAGCAACGCCCGTTTTCGTCAGTTCTGGCCGACACCGGCCCGGCTGCTTCAGTATTTGCGGGAAAAAACCGCGCCGGCCGGCCACAATCCACTGTCCGCACTGATGATTCTGGCGCTGTTGCTGCTGGTGCTGCTGCAGTTTTTGTCGGGCTTGCTGACCACCGATGATGTGATGGTGGAAGGTCCTCTGTATGCCAGTGCGCCCGGCTGGCTGACCAGTTGGGCCGGCAGCTGGCATCATCTGGGTTTTGACCTGCTGCTGTATCTGGTTGGCATTCATGTGCTGGCGGCTTTGTGGCATCAGTGGCGCGGCGACAAAGTCATCAGCGCCATGTGGCATGGCCGTAAGGTGGTTACTGCACAGGAGCCACAGCTCAAACCACTCTGGCGTTATCTGGCGCTGGTGGCCGTTGCTTTGCTGGCCGCATGGAGCTGGCAGGGCGACTTGCTGTGGCCGCAACTGCAAACTGATTTACAGCTGCTGTGGGAGCAAATCGGCTAAGGCAGGTTCAGTAAGGCGTTTGTGTTGTCATGCACTTTTTGCATGGCGGCGGTTCGCCGCATGGTGTTTTAAAAGCAAAAACGGAGCACTCTGGCTCCGTTCTTTTTGGGCTCCGTTTTTTGGGGCTCCGTTTTTTTACAGCTTTTCCGGCGCCGGATCAGTCCGCTTTGTACTTCTCGTGGCAGGCTTTGCAATTGCCGCGGAAGCTGGCAAAAGCCGCTTTGATTTTTGCCTGATCGCCGCTTTGGGCCGCTGTTTGCAGCGCTTTGGCGTCGGTGCTGAACTTGTCGGCCTTGGCAGTGAAGTCGTTAAAATCTGCCCAGATTTCTTTCTTGGCGTCGCCGCCGCCTTGTTCAGTACCGGCGGTGCGGAATGCATCCCATGGCAGCGGTGCCAGCGCGGCTAACGCATCGGCGCGCTGCTGCACGCGTTTGGCATCAAACGGCACTTTGCCCTGTATCATGTCACCGATATCGCCGGTGTTATGCCGGATCATTTGAAAGGCCGCTTTGCGATAGTCCACCGCATCTTTGGCATCGCTGAACGCGGTCGCGGCCAGCACAGTGGTGGAAGTGACAGCAGTGAGTAAGGCAGCAGTGATCAGTTTTTTCATTGTCGGATTCTCATTTAGCGAATTAGCATGCAATAATGCTAATGGTTTTCAACACTTTGATTCAATTAAAATCGCGGTGTTTTACCGTCAGGTTATCGCAACGTCCAGCGAAGGACTTTCAACGAGCAGGCGTAAGGCGTGAAGGAATCCATCTACAAAACGACTGGGCTCAACTCTCTCAGCATCAAGTTTTCGGCACTGGTTTTTCTGCTGACCGTGCTGGCAAGCACGCTGATTGCATTTGCTATGCTGGCGCTGCAACAGGACGCGCTGATCGGGCAGGAACGGGCTGAACTGGCGCAAACAACGGTGCGTTATGCCAGAACGCTGGACAATGAGTTCTGGCAAAAAGAAAAGAAGGCTATCAGCGCCAATCAGGTAGTTACCCGCTATTTGCAACAGCAAGCACCGGCTATGGTGCAGCCGGAGGTGTTTGCCGACGGCAGCCTGCGCAGCAAAGACGATTTATCGGCGGCTTTTCAGCATCAGCAGCACTTTCAGGCCAGGCCCCATGGCTATTTTGGTCAGACCGCCGCGTTGTGGCAGCAATTGGCGCCTGTGCTGCTGGAAGACTTTTTTAATTTCTATTTTATTTCCAAAGACGGTTTTATCCGCATAGCCCCCGCAGACTGGGCGCTGGAAATTGAAGCCGACCACGATTTTCGTCAGGATCTGTTTTTCAAAATAGCCACGCCGGAACAAAACCCGGCCCGCTTGCCGCGCTGGACCCCGCTGTATTTTGACAGCATCTGGCAAAAATGGATGACCAGCCTGGTAATTCCGGTTTACATCAATGACGAATTTGTCGGTATCACCGGAACGGACCTCGCGCTGGACGATGTGTTTGCCAATTTGCATCAGGTGTCGCAATGGGAGCCAGGCCGTCAGGCGATGTTGTTTGACGGCAAAGGCAATCTGCTGCTCGACGCGCAAAACAGCCTGCAGACTCAAATCGTTAATCCGGCGATGAATCAGCTGGCCGAAGGCGTCAAACCGGCGCAACAGGAACTGCTGCAGTTTATGCTGGCGGTGCTGAAAAAACCGGCCGCCCAGCCGGAGCTGAGCCGTCAGGTCGAAAACTATGTGGCGTCGACCGCCCGCATTGAGCGGCTGGACTGGCATGTAATGCTGTTTCATGCCAATGCAGATGTGGTCAAAGGCCTGCAGGATTATCGCAATAAAGTCGTGTTGTTGTTCCTGCTGGTCGCTTTGATTGTGGCGCTGGCACTGCAGTTTTTTATCTACAAATTTGTGCTCAAACGGCTGACCCGGCTGGCTGGGGCGGTGCAACGGCTGTCGCACAGTGACGGCGAAAAAATCGAGCTGGATGACCGCTCGGACGAAATCGGTTTGCTCAACCGCGCTTTTGCCCGTATGTCTGACGAGATCACCACGCTGATTGACGGTCTGAACACTCGTATTCAGGAAAAAGAAGAAGCTGAACGGGCCACCCGCAAACTCAGTAAAGCGGTGGCGTTTTCCAGCTCCGGCATCGTGCTGACGGACGCGCGGCTCACCGTCGAATACGTCAACCCGTTTTTGCTGGAAATGATTGCTGCGCAGCCGGATGTAGTGCTTGGCAAGCCGCTCAATCTGTTGTTTGCCCAAGAGATGCGCTTTGTCGGTGAGGATATCCTGCAAAGCCTGCATGAACGCCACCACTGGCGCGGCGATATGTTGCTGCAACAGGGCAAAAAACAGTTCTGGGCCAGCCTGGCGATAGCGCCTATTCGCGACGACAAAGGCGATGTCAGCAATTATGTCTGTGCTATGCAGGACATTTCCTTTATCAAAGAAAGCCAGCGCAAGATGGAACAACTGGCCTATTACGATGTTCTGACGGGCCTGGCCAACCGCAGTTATTTCCGCGACCAGCTGAGAAAAGCTATTGCGATGGCGTCGCGCGGCTATTACCACTTCGCCCTGCTGTATTTTGATTTGGACGAATTTAAACGCATCAACGACACGCTGGGCCACGACGCCGGTGACGAGCTGCTCAAAGAAGTGGCGCGGCGGTTGATTGGCCGGCTGCGCGAGGAAGACACCATTGCACGCCTCGGCGGCGACGAGTTTGCCGTGATTTTAAGTGGCATCGCCGACAAAGAAAGTGCCGCCCATATCGCCGAGAATCTGCAGCAGGCGTTTGCCCAGCCGGTGCGCATCGCCGCTCATGATGTGGCGATCAGTGCCAGTATCGGCATCACCATCGCGCCGCAAGACGCCGACGAAGAAGAAATGCTGCTCAAACATGCCGACCTGGCCATGTACGAAGCCAAGGCGCGTGGCAAAAATACTTATCACTTCTTCAGCAAAGAGCTCAACGACGCCGCCAACGACCGGCTGTTGATTGAAAACCAGCTGCGCGAAGCCATTCGCGAGCAACAATTTATGCTGTATTACCAGCCAAAAATTGATATCCGCAGCAATACCATCATGGGTTATGAAACGCTGCTGCGCTGGTTACGGCCCGACAACACCATGATCCCGCCGCTGAAATTTATTCCGGTAGCCGAGTCGACCGGTCTTATTGTGCAAATCGGCGAGTGGATTTTGTGGGAGGCCTGCCGGTTTCTGGCCCGTCAACATGCGCGCGGCCAGTTGGTGTCGGTGGCGGTCAATCTGTCAGCGCGCCAGTTTATCGATCAGGATTTGCCGGCCCTGGTTGAACATATCCTCAAGCGCACCGGTGCTTTACCGCAGTATCTCATCCTCGAAATCACCGAGAGTATGCTGATGGGCGACACTGATGCGGCCATCAACCAGCTCAATGAGTTAAAGCGGCTCGGATTGGCTTTATCAATTGACGACTTTGGTACAGGCTATTCGTCGCTGAGTTACTTAAAACGTTTCCCGGTCGACGAACTGAAAATCGACAGATCTTTTGTCAAAGACATCCCGGACGACAAAAACGACATGGACATTACCGCCGCCATTATCGCGATGGCGCAAAAAATGGACTTACGGGTGGTCGCCGAAGGGGTCGAAACCAAAGCTCAGGTCGAATTCCTGCACGATAACGCCTGTTATCTGGTACAGGGTTATTACTTCAGTATGCCAGTCGCCGAGCAGGAACTGGCCGGCCTGACGTTCGCCAGTAACACGCAATAACAACAACTCAACCAGGAACATCAGAATGAAGCCACTTCGATTGTCGCTGCTCAGCGCAGCGATCGCCTGTGCTGTTGCGCCAGCATGGGCGGATCCGACTATGCCTTTACAAGGGATCCGCGATAACAGCAGCCAACTGCTGGCCTTTACCGGGGCCGTGGTTCACACAGAGCCGGGTAAAAGCCTGACCAATGCCACAGTGCTGGTGCAAAGCGGCAAAATTACCGCAGTGGGCACCGATGTCAAAATTCCGGCCGGTTATCAGCGGGTGGATGTCTCAGGCTACCACCTGTATCCGGGCTTTATTGATTTATACAGCCAATACGGCGTCGAAAAAGCCGCTGGCAAAGGTGGTTCACGCTGGGGCGATGACCCGCTGTATCAGAATGCCCGCAAAGGCGGCAATGCGGCCAATGGCGCCATTCACGCAGAAACGCGCTTTGCAGATAGCTTCAGCCCAAATGCTGATGACGCCAAGACTTACCAGCAACAAGGTTTTACGGTGGTACAGTCTGCCCGGCTGGACGGTATTTTCCGTGGCCAGGGCGTGTTGGCCTCCACCGGCAAAGGGTTGCCCGGTGAGCTGATTTTAAAAGCCGACGGTCAGCATTTCCTGTCGTTTGACCCGGGCAGCTCTAAACAAAGTTATCCGTCTTCACTGATGGGCAGTATTGCGCTGGTGCGTCAGACTCTGGCGGACACCAACTGGTACAGCGCCGGCTATGGCAAAACCGACTGGCGCTTCTTCCGCGAGCCGGTGCCGTTTAACTCGGCGCTGGCGGCTTTGACGCAGCTGCCAACGACCGGCCTGATTTTTGAAGTCAGCAACGAACGCAACCTGCTGCGCGCTGACAGCTTACTGAAAGAATTTAATCTGCCAAAAGTCAGCCTGCTGGCGTCCGGTTACGAGTATGCCCGCATTGATGACGTGAAAAAAACCGGCCGCACTTTAGTGGTGCCACTGGCTTATCCGGCGGCGCCGGCGGTGGGTAAACTCGATGACCAGCTTGATGTGAGCCTGGCTGATTTACGTCACTGGGAACGTGCGCCAACCAATGCGGCCACGCTGGAAAAGGCCGGTGTGCGGTTTGCACTGACCATGCATCAGCTCGATGACAAAGCCAAATTCTGGCCCAATGTCCGCACGGCCATCCAATACGGCCTCAGCACTGAAAAAGCGCTGGCGGCGCTGACGACAGTGCCGGCAGAAATTGCTGGCATGGGCGCGCAGCTTGGCAAAATTGCCAATGGGTATCAGGCCGATCTGGTGGTAAGTAAAGGCGATCTGTTTAAAGACGGCGACATCGTCGCGGTGTGGAACCGTGGCGTCGAAACGCAATTCAAACCGCTTGGGAACGCCGATGTGGCCGGTGATTATGCGCTGAGCCTGAACGGTGCCAGCCTGACGCTGAGCCTGAGCGGAGCGCAGGGCAAAGTGGAAGGCAAGGTCAAAGCCGGCGACAAATCGGCCAGCCTGAAAGATCTGACCATCAGCAAACAAAGTGTGCAGTTTGGCTTCAGTCTGGCGGATGTCAACGCCGGCAGTGGCGTCGCGCTCTTTAGCGGTGAGCTCAGTGGCAATACGCTCAGTGGCAAGCTGGTTGGGCCTGATGGTCAAGTCAGCCAGCTGACGCTGAGCCGCCAGCCACAGGTCGCCAAAGCGGATGACAAAAAAGCGCCGGACACCACTCTGCTGTCCAGCCTGAGCCTGCCAAATCAGGCTTATGGCGTGGCCAAACCTGCCGAGCGGCAAAACGTGCATATCAAAAATGCCACTGTCTGGACTTCAGACAAAGCCGGCAAACTGGAAAATGCCGACGTGATTGTCCGTAACGGTGTGTTTGCGCAAATCGGCCAAAACCTGAAAACGCCGTCGGGCTATCAGGTGATTGACGCCAGCGGCATGCATCTGACGCCGGGGATCATCGACGAGCACTCGCATATCGCCATCGAAATGGGCGTCAATGAAGGCTCAGATGCAGTGACTTCTGAAGTGCGGATCGGCGATGTGCTGAACCCGGATGATATCAACATTTATCGCGGCCTGGCCGGTGGCACCACCACAGCCCAGCTACTGCACGGCAGTGCCAACCCGATTGGCGGTCAGGCGCAGGTGATCCAGCTGCGTTGGGGCGTGACACCGGAGCAGCTGAAGTTCAAAGCGGCGCCGGCCAGCATCAAGTTTGCACTGGGCGAAAACGTCAAACAGTCAAACTGGGGTGATAATCACACCAGCCGTTATCCGCAAAGCCGCGTGGGCGTTGAGACCACAGTGCGCGACGCTTTCCAGGCGGCCAAAGAGTACAAAGCGGCCTGGGCGGCTTATGACGATTTGTCTTCCTCTGAGCAAAAGCGGGTAGTACCGCCGCGGGTGGACTACCGGCTGCAAGCCTTGGTGGAAATTCTGGACAATAAACGTTTTGTCCATACCCACTCTTACGTCGCTTCGGAAATTCTGATGCTGATTAAACTGGCCGAAGAAACAGGTTTTAAAGTGACTACGTTTACCCACATTCTGGAAGGCTACAAAACCGGTAAAGAGATGGCGGCCCATGGTGCCAGCGCTTCGACTTTTGCCGACTGGTGGGCTTACAAGATGGAAGTCAAAGACGCGATTCCAACCAACACTTGCCTGATGATGGAGCAGGGCGTGCTGGTGTCGGTTAACTCGGACAGCCCGGACTTGCAGCGTCGCCTGAATCAGGAAGCCGCCAAGTCAGTGAAATACTGCGGCATCTCTGAGGAAGAAGCGCTGAAAATGGTCACCATTAACCCGGCTATCCAGCTCAAAGTCGACAAAGTGACGGGTTCTGTCACCGAAGGCAAACAGGCTGATTTTGTGCTGTGGTCTGGCAATCCATTGTCGGTTTACAGCAAAGCGATGCAAACCTGGATTGATGGCAGCAAATATTATGACCGCGTGGCGGACAGCGCGCTGCGGGCCAGTATCGACAGCGAGAAGCAGCAGCTGGTGCAAAAAGTGCTGAAAGCACCGGATGATCGTAAAAATGGCAGTGGCGGTGAGATGAAAAAACCAGAACCTATCTGGCACTGCGAAGACAACGGCGATTATCTGGACATCGTGTTTGGCCGCAGCAGCGGTCACCAGCACGGCCATCAACACTAAGCAGCTGATGCACAAGAGGAATTTGACATGACAATGAAAATGAAATCGCTGTCGCTGCTGATGTTACTGGCAACTGGCAGCGCAGTGGCAAACAGCAACATCGTGCCGGGTGCCGCGCAGCAAGGCGCAATTTTGCTGACCGATGCGACGTTACACACCGTCACCGGCGGCGTGCTGACTGACAGTGATCTGCTGATGGTGGACGGCAAAATTGCCGCCATCGGCAAAGATCTGGCAGCACCGGAAGGCGCCAAAGTGATTAGTCTTTCGGGCAAGCAGGTGTACCCAGGGCTGATTGCGCTTGGCAATCAGCTGGGTCTGGTCGAGATTGAAGCGGTGCGGGCGACTGACGACACCCGTGAAATCACTCAGACCAACCCCGATGTACGGGCACAAGTTGCTTATGACGCCCAGTCTGATGTGATCCCGACCGTGCGCTCGAATGGCGTCAGCCACAGCCTGGTCTACCCGGACGGCAGCATGCTGATGGGGCAGAGCAGCCTGATGCAGCTGGATGCCTGGGACTGGCAGGACGCGACGGTCAAAGCCGGTGTAGCGCTGCATATCAAGTGGCCTAATGCCAGCGTGCTGAGTTCGCCGTGGAATCCGAAAAAACCGGAAGAAATGGCCAAAGCCAATGCGG
>CBINNO010000060.1:0-18250 GCA_966252055.1 uncultured Rheinheimera sp.
ATGAATTTCAAGTCTCTGTCATTAATTGCTGTAGTTGTAAGTCCTCTGTTTGCTGCTGCACCAGCCAGTGCCAATGACCAGATCGCACAATCTCTGTGTTCATACGTCGCCGCCAATGACAAAAACAGCATCCGCAAAACACTGGCAGACAACCGTCTGCGTATCAAAAACGTCTACGACGGCATCCAGTGTGACGGCCTGCCGCTGATCCGTTTCGCTATCAAAAACAACGCCGCTGACGCTGCTGAGTTCCTGGTTAAACAGCTGCCAAGCAGCCATGCTGCCGGTTCAGGCGACGTAGAGTGGGCACAGAGCAACGGCTTCGCTGCCTCTCCGGTACTGGAAGCTCTGAAAGCACGCGCTGCGAGCTAATTCTGTTTAGCGCAGGGTGTCAGCCGGCAAGTGAGGTCTGACATCCTGCGCAAACCACTGCACGACCTCTTGTTCTGCCCTGTTCAGCTGTACCTGCTGACAACCATTAAAAGCTGCATATTTGCTGACTGCCGACACAAAGGCGGCGGTAAAATCATCGTCCTTCAGCGCGGACGGCTCGACACGCAGATGCTGAAGTAACAGCCTGCCACTCGCCCGCTCAGCTTTTACATCGGCCAGCCCGACAAACTCATTTCCCCACAACAATGCCAGCGTGTAATAACCAAACTGCCGTTTCTCGGCCGGCAGATAAATTTCCAGCTGAAAATCAAAGTTGAACCAATGCTGTAACTTCTGTCTTTGGATCAAGAGGTTGTCAAAAGGATTCAGTAACCAAAGCTGCTTTTTGTGCCGCACTGGCTGCCAGCTGTCCGCTTTGCCGTAATAGCGTTGACCCTGCCAGCTGAAACTTTGCAGCACCCCACTATGTTCAAGCTCCTGCAGCAGTTGACTGATCAGCGGCTTGATACCACGTCTGAGGTAACTGATTTGCGCTGCCGTCCCTACCAGCTGGCTGTGCAGATACTGATCTATCAGATGAAGGCCATATTCACGCTCATCCGGTAACCGGGTATCTGTCCCTGCCGGCAGCACCCGCTCGGTCAGATCCAACACTTTTTGGAAACGTTCACGGCGCGCCACCATCAGCTCGCCTTGCATATACAGCTGTTCCAGCGCTTTTTTGGCCGGTTGCCAGTTCCACCAACTGCCGCCTTTCTTACCGTCAGGCGCGGCAAAATCGCTGGCTTTTAATGGCCCTTCGGCCCGGATGCGGGCCCGCACTTCCCGCATTTGCTGATGATCGGCCGGGAACCAGTGCTGCTGCCCTTGCTGCAACTGATGCTTGCGATACAAACTAAACCGATAATCGCGCATCGGCAGATAGGCGGCGGCATGTGCCCAGTATTCAAAGATCTGTCTTTGTTCCAGCAAATCATCCAGCCAGCTGGCCTGATAATCACGAACCCGGTCAAACAGCACATGGTGATGGGCCCGCTCCACCACATGGACCGAATCAATCTGCACATAACCCAGTTGTTCGATGGCGGCCAGTACACCGGCGCGCCCACGCAGTGCGCTGCCCAGTTGCTGACGTTTCAGCATCAGCTGACGCAGCTGTGCCCATGGCAGTGGCAGTTCAGACTTAGTCATCGCAGCATCCCGTATCAGAAGTTCAGATAAAAACCGGCCAACAGGCCGCGGTATTGCGCACTGTATTGTCCATCGGCGCCACGGATCAACAAAGGCGGCAACTGCTGTGGCCCTGCATTGTCAGCGCCGGCTGGTATGAGTTCCAGCAAGGTTCGGATCGGCGCTTTTGCGGGCACCGACTGTACCGGCTGCTGTCGCGCCAGTTGCCAGCCACGCATGTGGGCGCAAAGCTGTTCCGCTTCCCGACAAGGCAAAATCAGGCTGAAATGCCCAGCCGGTTCGATGAGGCTCGCCGCCACATCCAGCAAAGCCGCCAGCGTCAGCTGTTGCTGATGGCGCGCCCATTGTTTTTGTGGCGCCGGATTCAACAGCGCGTCCGCAAAATAAGGCGGGTTGCTGATGATGCTGCGATAGCGTCTGCCGTGGTGGTCAGCGCTGGCCGGATAGGTTAAAATATCCCGTTCTGTGACCCGGATCCGCGTTGGCCAGGGGCTGTCTCTGACATTCTGCCTCGCTTGTGTCGCTGCCGCCGGATCCAGCTCGACAGCATCGATGTGCTGCGAAGGTTGGCTGCGCTGCGCCAGCATCAGGCTCAAAATGCCACTGCCGGCGCCGATATCGAGCATGTCCCCTTCGGCAGGCACGCGGGCCCAGGCACCCAGCAACAAAGCATCGGTGCCGACTTTCAGCGCGCAGTCGCCATGCGACACAAAAAATTGTTTACAACGAAAACCTGCCGCCATGATGCCCCGCGCAAAAACGGCAGTGTAACCAAAGAGCCCGGCGCTGTCAGCTGCTGCCAGGCTCATTGATTTCCAGAAAGGAACCCACTGTGACTGACCAGAATAACCAGGACGAGATCCTCCGTTTTGCTGAATTTGATTTGGCCGATGCGCTCAACCAGGCGCTCAAAGCCGGTGGTTTCGAAAGACCCACGACCATCCAGCAACAGGCTATTCCGCTCGCACTGGAAGGCCGCGACATTCTGGCCAGCGCCCCCACCGGGACCGGCAAAACCCTGGCGTTCCTGCTGCCGGCCATTCAGTATCTGCTGGATTTTCCCCGCCGCGATCCAGGCTTTGCCCGGGTGCTCATCATGACGCCGACCCGCGAGCTGGCGTTTCAGATTTATGAGCAGCTCAAGCAGCTGACTCAGCACACCGACTTGCACTGCGGCGTGATCACCGGTGGCATCAACTACGGCAGTCACAAAGAAACACTGGAAAAGAACAACGACATTCTGGTGGCCACACCAGGCCGGCTGATTGAATATCTGGACAACGAAAGTTTCCAGGCCGACGAAGTGGAAGTGCTGATCCTCGATGAAGCGGACCGCATGCTGGACATGGGATTTGTCGCCGAGATGGACCGCATCATCAGCGACGCCCGCCGCCGCCGGCAGACCATGCTGTTCTCCGCCACGCTGGAAGGTGTCGCTATCGCCCGTTTTGCCAAGCGCGCGCTGAAAGAGCCGCTGATGATTGAGGCAGAGCCGCCAAAACGTGAAACCGGCAAAATCACCCAGTGGATCCATCTGGCGGACGACGCCGCCCACAAACTGGCACTGCTGCAGCATTTACTTCAGCAGCCTGAGATGACCAAAGTCATCGTCTTTATCAAAACGCGCGACCGGCTGGCGACTCTGGCTGGTCAATTGGAAAGCGCCGGCCTGAAAACCTGCTGGCTGCAAGGTGAAATGCCGCAGGACAAACGGCTGCTGGCCATTTCCCGCTTCAGCAAAGGTCAGGTGCGTATTTTGCTCGCGACCGACGTTGCCGCCCGCGGTCTGGATATCGACGACATCAGCCACGTGATTAACTTCGACATGCCGCGTACTGCCGACGTCTATGTGCACCGCATTGGCCGCACCGGCCGCGCCGGCAAAAAAGGTATTGCTATTTCACTGGTCGAGGCCCATGACATCGACATGGTCGGCAAAGTGGAACGCTACACCGAACAGCCGCTGAAACGGCGCGTTGTTGAAGGGTTGCGACCGAAAAACAAAGAAGCCCGCCCTTCCACTAAAGCGAAAAAGCCAAAAACGGTCGCCAACAAGAAAGCGCTGAAAAAGGCCGCCAAAGCCGGCAAAGAAAATGTGAAGAGCAGCAAACCGAAAAGGCCGGCCAAAGCGCCGGCAACTGGCAGCGGCGAGTAACGCCGCGCTTATTCCAATCTGACATGTGATATCTGACATGCGATGCGCGATGCAACCGCCAAAGCATCAACAACCAGATAAAAAAACCGGGCCCGCAATCGCGGGCCCGGTTTTTATCAGTCCAACAACAGCAGGCCGTCACAACATCCAGGCATAACTGAATTTCAGAAACACCGTTCTGTCATCGCGGGTCAGTTGCTGAATATCATCGTCACTGAACGCATGATCGCTGTAACCGGCAAACACCAGCGTCTGTGGGTTCAGCTTGTAGCTGTACAGCAACTGAGTACCGAGCGAACGTTCTTTCTCGGTCACAATGCCCTGATTATTGAGCGGATTTTGCCGGATGTTGCTGTAAATCAGCGCCAGCCGGACAAAGCTTCTGACCGAGAACTGATAACTCAGCCGCAGATCGGTCAGATTGGCGGTGAACACTTCAGCGCCTTGCGCATCCAGCGTGCGATAGGTATGACGCAATGCAAGCTGTGCATGCACATTGGCGTTCCAGCGCAGTTCAGGTGACAGGTTGAGGCCATCGCCCAGCCGGTTGTTGCGAAAATCCAGCTTGTCGCCAAACTCAGTTTCCAGCGCCAGATACACACCCGCCCAGGGCTGCGCCATCGACCAGGTTTCAATGGTCCGCTCGCGGAATAGCGCCGTGTTGCCGTCAATCAGCAGACGGTTGCCGTCGAGCCGGCTGCCGACTCTGTCGCGCTGCACAGTTTTGATCATCAGTTCCGACTGATGCGGCCCGTCCAGTTCGACACCGGCTTCAATCTCGCGCTCCAGCAGTTCTTTGTCGGACGAATGGGTGATGTCCCAGTCGCCAAACAACTCCAGCCGGTTCCACCAGGCGCTGTCTGAGTAAAACTGGTAATAAGCGCCATGTACCTGCTTGTTCCAGTCGGTTTGTGGCATGTAGCCGAGGTCGGCGCGAAACTCGCGGCTGTAACGCATATATTCGCTGTACCAGCCAAAATCACGGCTTTCGTGTTCGTAAGCCAGCGACTGCCCGACGCCGGATAAATCATCCCCAAGCCGCAGCGCCGCTTCGCCGTCCAGCTGCGCACGCAGGGCTTCTGGATAAGCACTGTCGCTGTGCAGCAGCTGCGCCACCACTTTGTCTTGCGCCGTGATCTGATATTTCAGGTCCACACCATGCAAATAGTTATGATAATCATCACTTTGGCGCAAAGTGCTGATCCAGCCGAGCGACAGCTGGCTGGTCACGTCATTGCGATAACGCAGCACGGCGTTATTACTTTTTTGTGCCAGCGTGCCGACATCCGAGCTGACGTTGCCCGGAATGATAAAGCTGGTTTGCTGGTCGTTGGCGGCAAAAAAAGCATAAGACTGCGTGCCGCTGCGGCCGGTCAGTTTGACGCCGGCGTCCGGTTCTGCCACGTTGCGGGTATAAACCAAATCGAGCGGCGAACTGAAATAGTCGGCGTTATCGAGGAAGAACGGCCGCTTTTCATCGAAAAAGAGCGCAAAAGTGTCATTCATCGACACTTGCGCTTCGTCGGCTTCAATCTGAGAAAAATCCGGATTCAGCGTGGCATTCAGGCTGATATCCGGCGTAATGCCCCAGCGCAAATCAAGGCTCGGCTCGACATTGCTGTCGCTGTGCCAGTCACTGTTGCCGGCGGCACTGACGTCACGGCGCTGCTCGACGCCCATAACCAACGCCGGCACCAGCGTTAAATGGTTGCTTTGTTTGGCGCCGGCAAAACCGGTCATAGTCCCCATCTGACAAATCCAACAAGGGTCCTGCCGCGAAATTGGGTTGCTGGACAACCGGTGGCGTACATCGCGCGGGTAAAAACGCAGCAGCTCCAGCCGCCAGCGCTGCTCATCCAGATTGTCGTTGAAATTCAGCATCCGCAGCGGAATGGCCACTTCAACCTGATAACCCTGTGCGGTGATTTTGCCGGCGCTGTGCCAGATGCCGTCCCAGGCCGAACTTTCGGTCTTGGTGATCTCATTTTCAATCGCATCGCCCTGCACACCGAGCGCATTGACAAAAAACTGATAGGCCAGTTTGCCGTCGTGGTAAGTGTCGATTTTGATGCCGATGCTGTCATCGTCCCACATTTTGTCGCGGTCGCGATAAAAGGCGCGGATTTTGGACGGGTCCGGATCTTCAGCGACAAAACTGATGTAGAAATTATCTTTATCCGCCAGCAACCGGGCGGTGGTTTTCACTGGCGCCGCTGTATTTTCGGCCGGCCAGGTGTCGTACAACAGCTCAACGACCGCCGCTTGTTGCCAGCTGGCTTCAGTAAGTTCGCCGTCGATAGTAATCGCTTCGCTGATGGTCGGCACTGGCGGGTGAGCCGCGGGCCCCGCCGGAGCTGCCGCATTGGCAGCAAAGCCAAGAGCCAGCCAAAGCGCAGCCTGCAGGCGCATAAACAGGAAATTCCGTGACATATTTAATCCATAAAAAATGCGCCTGATGCGCATGAAAATCATTCCAGTATAAAGCGGGGATTGCAGGCGACCAGCCGGTTGCGCTCAACAGGAGGCCGGCTGCGTCCAGTGACGTAAGGCCGGCCTTTTGTTCGATTTCAGAAACAAAGTATAAGAAAAATCAAATACTTGGACTGATTTATCTCTCCCAGTATGCCTCTTCCAGGCTGTCTTCTTTCTCTGGCAGGCCACGCGATAACCGCGGCGCGCTTTGATTGAGAATGGCGTAGCTGACCCGGTTGGCATATTTACAAATTTGCGCAAATGACGAATAGGCCAGACAAGGCAGTTCGTGTTTGCTCGACATCGGCAGCAGATGACGATGGTAATGATTCGCCGCGATGTCATGCAAAATGGCCGCTAAGGCGCCGTCGCCGGCCCCATTGGTATTTTTAATCCGTTCCGGCCCGCCGAGATAAGGGTCGATGTGCGAATAGACTTTCAGCGGCTCGCGGCAATGTTTTTTCTGCATAGGCCGGCTGAATTCAAACTCGTTGTAGTCCGGCAAAGTGCCGGATTTGATTGGGTTGGTGGTCTCACGTTTGGCCGACTGGTCGGTATAACCACACAGATACAAACCTTCGGGCCCGGCCGTGACCAGCACCATATCGGTCAGCTCCAGCGCCGCTTCGGCCGCCAGCAGCGGGTCGCTGAAGCCGGTCAGCGCCTGGGCTTCCAGTTCATTCATCGCCAGCATGTCGACGTAGTCACGCACCGTTTCTAAAATCAGCGCCCGGTGCTCTTCAACCAGATGTTTAGTGCCGAGGCTCATCACCACCGGCACCTGATACTGTTTGGCCAGCTGCAGCGTGCGCAGCATCGCCTGCTGGATCGGCTGATCTTTGGCCCGCAGCGGATAAGCGCTGAGCACCACAGCCGCGGCGCCGGCGATGATTTGCTCCGGAATGTATGCCGGTGCCAGTTCATCCATGGCGCCTGGATCTATGACAAAAGTACGTTCGCCATCCGGCGTGATCATCGTGATGCCACGGCCAATATCGCCCTGCACGCCCTGCAAATGGTTCATGTCCACTTTGCTGCTGGTGTGACACAGATAATGATAGGCCGGTGAGCCCAGGCCAATATTGGCCGACATCACGCCAAGCAACACCGATTTGTCGTCGGCCAGCACTGAATAATTGTGGATAGTATTGCCGATAGTACCGCCGGCAAAATGGTCAGAAATGGCGGCGTTTTGCACCAGTTCCTGGTAAATCTGGTCCGCTTTACCGTGTTCTACCAGATTAGACAGGCCTTTGCCGATGCCATATTTTTGCAGAAATTCGTCACTGACATTGGCGATCACATCAACGATGGTCTGATCCAGACCGACCACATAAGAATCCAGCTCAGGGCGCACTTCAAAGCTTGGCAGTTCAGGTTTAGGCGACGAGACCGGGAAATAATGTTTCAGTTTGCGGCGGCCGGGAAATTTCATCAGGCATACTCAGAAAAGGTCAGGCCAGTATTTTAGCAAAACTGGCCACGCCTAAACCAGAGCGGCAACCGCTGTTGCTGCCGCAATGCGCATCAGTGCCGGCTTTTAACCGGCTTCCGGACGCAGAAACATCAGCTGACTGGCAGTCGAATCGGCAGCGCTGTACTGATAACCACCAGCGGTAAAATCACGCAGACCTTCCACCGAATCAATTTTATTTTCAATGACATAACGTGCCATCATGCCGCGGGCTTTTTTGGCAAAAAAGCTAATCACTTTGTACTGGCCGTTTTTACCGTCTTTAAACTGCACGTCCAGCACTGGCCGCGCCAGTTTTTTCGGTTTAACGACCTTAAAGTATTCCTGTGAAGCCAGATTCAGTAAAAAAGCAGACTGGTTTTGTTCAAGCTGGGTGTTCAGTTGCTGCGTGACGATGTCGCCCCAGAACTGATACAAGTCTTTGCCACGCGGATTGGCCAGACTGGTGCCCATTTCCAGCCGGTATGGCTGCATCAGATCCAGCGGCCTGAGCACACCATAAAGCCCGCTCAGAATACGCAAATGTTGCTGGGCATATTGCAGGTCATCTGCCGACAGGCTTTGCGCCTGCAAACCCTGATACACATCACCGTTAAAAGCAAACAGCGCCGCTTTGGCATTGTCCGGCGTAAAAGGCCGCTGCCAGCTGGCAAAGCGCGCCACATTAAGGCCCGCCAGTTTGTCGCTGATGTGCATCAGCGCCGACAAATCCGCCGGGCTCAGCGTGCGGCAGACATTCATCAATTCGGCGGCATGGTCCAGCAAGTCGGGTTGCGTCAGGCGGGTAGCCGGCGCCGGCGTCTGATAGTCCAAATCTTTGGCGGGTGAGATCACCATTAACATCGGGGGGAATTTCCTGCAGATAAACCAAAAACGGGCGGAATATAAGCTGATGACCGCGCTGTTGCAACCCAATCAGGCCAGTTGCAACAAACTGTTCAACTCTTTCATCACGCTGCTGAAACGGCGCTGATTGCTTTCATTGAGCTCACTTTGCTCGAGGATCTCGACACAACGGCGCGCCAGCCGGGCGGTGTCTTTATTAACGCCACCGATTTTACTGATGGTTTGCAGCAAATTCAGCGCCAGGCTCGGATTGTACGGCATGTAATCAAAAGCCCGGTTAAAAAACTCCAGGGCCCGGCCGTAATAACCATTCTGGTAGGCTTCGAGCCCGTCGTTATTTAGCGTCTTAATCTCTTCGCGCAAATGGTCGTGGGCTTTATGTTCCTGCTGGATCATCACCGTCAGGGTATTGGCCAGTAAGTCGTCATGCTCGCCCATCTCGTCGAGCATTTGCATATATTCGTCACTACGCGACAAATTACCGGATTCAAAATAGGCCTTGGCTTTATCCAGACAAGCTTCAGCGGACAATTGACGACCGGTCAGCTGCGCTTCACTTTTTGCCATCAGTTCGCGCGCTTCGTCGAGATTGCCACGCTGCACCGCAATGCGGGCTCGCAGGGACAACTCCTCGTGCAGATAGGTTTCCAGCGCAAATCTTTTGCCAATACTAGCCAAAATTTCGTCGATTTTTTTAAAAAGGCGATTCTGCTCAAGCTTATTGACGTCTTTGCTTTGCTCGACAATAGCCCGCGCATAATTCAGAAAATTGTCCGGCGTGTCGTGAATGGAATAACGCGCCGCCTGTTGCAGACGGGCATAGACTTTCACCGCATCGTCTTTTAAGCCATTGATATTAGCCAGATTCGCCAGCGCTTTTTGCCGCTGGTAATTTTTCGGCGATAACTTGCTGACTTCGTGGAGAGTCTCATAAGCGTCTTTAAACAGCTGGCGTTTGAGAAACAACCGTGCCAGCCAGTCGAGCGCTTCAACCCGGGTTTCGTCCATTTTGCACAGCTCGCGCAGCTCAAACTCTGCTTCCAGCCAGCGCTGCTGGCAAAACCGGGCTATCGCCAGCCCCAACCGGGCCCAGGCATACTCGCGTCTTTTCATGATGGACAGGTAAAGTTGCTCGGCGGCCTGATAATGCTCAATTTGTAGTAACAATTCACCACGCAGCCGCAATGCATACACGGCAAATTCGGGTTGCTGTTTGATCACCAGTTCACAGGAATTGGCCGCTTCGACAAACTTGTCTTCGGCGATTTCCCGATACACCTGAGACAGTGCATATTTAATGTCATGCGCCCGCATCAGCCGTTGTTCCAGCTGCACGAACGAAAAAGGCTTTAACAAATAAGTGTCAGGCTGCAGTTCGACCACTCCATGCACAATCTGACGCTGACTTTCAGCGCTGATCACCGCATAACAACAACCGGGTTTGAGCAGCCGTAAATGTTTTAAAGCTTCAAACAACTGATAGCCATCTTTACCCTCTCCGAGGTTAAAATCGGATAAGATAAAGTCATACTGCACTTCGGTGCAGTTGGCGATGGCGGCATTGGCGTCGGTGACAGCTGCAATATGCTCGAAACCAATTTTTTGTAGCATGCCTTTGATGGACGCGCGCACCGGATCGCAGTCATCGACAATCAGCACTTTTTTGGACTTGAAGAACTTAGAATTCAAATGTTGCACTGCCTTTACAAATCGGAACCAGCAGCCCTTCTTGGCCAGGGGGTCCATCACAGGCCGGAACAACCGACTGCATGCAACTATAGTAATGTGACAAAAATTCAGCAACAAGCGCAGCGGAAATCTGTGTTTTGCCCGGCTTTCTGTTGTAATATTCCTACACAATTCGGCTTATCTGGCTGTCGATTGCTAAATAAGCCATTAAAAATGGTAAAAAAACAATATGACAACATTGCTTGAACAATTAAAAGCCGTCACCACTGTGGTCGTCGACAGCGGTGATCTGAACGCCATCGAACAATTCCGGCCGGTCGATGCCACCACCAACCCGTCACTGCTGCTCAACGCCAGCGGTCTGGATTTCGCCAAGCCGCTGCTGGCGGGTGCTGCCAGTTACGCCAAAGCGAAAACCGCAGACAAAGCCGCCCAGCTGAGCCTGGCCAGTGACAAATTCGCCGTCGATGTCGGCACGGCCATCAGCAAGCTGGTGCCGGGCCGCGTCTCGACCGAAGTGGATGCCCGCCTAAGTTTTGACACCGCCGCAACGGTCGCCAAAGCCCGTCAACTGGTCGCGCTTTATCAGGAAAATGGCATCGGCACCGACAAAATTCTGATCAAAATCGCGTCGACCTGGGAAGGCATTCAGGCCGCCCGCCAGCTGGAACAGGAAGGCATTCAGTGTAACCTGACGCTGCTGTTCCATCTGTGTCAGGCCCGTGCCTGCGCAGAAGCCGGTGTGTTCCTGATTTCGCCGTTCGTTGGCCGTATTCTGGACTGGTACAAAGCCAGCACAGGCCAAAGTTACGACGCAGAGACCGACCCTGGCGTGTTGTCGGTCCGCGAGATCTACCATTATTTCAAACAACATGGCCACCAGACTATCGTGATGGGCGCGAGTTTCCGCAATGTCGGTGAAGTGCTGGCGCTGGCCGGTTGTGACCGGCTGACCATCAGCCCTGGCTTGCTCGATGAACTCAGCAAAATGTCCGGCGAGCTGGCCGTTCACCTGACCGACAGCGGCGCAACCAGCGCCAAACCTGCCGAACTCAGTGAAAAAGACTTCCGCTGGGCGCTGAATGAAGATGCGATGGCCACCGAAAAACTGGCTGAAGGCATCCGTAAATTTGCCATCGACCAGCGCAAGCTGGAACAAGTGATCAGTGCCGCTTTAGCTTAAGCGGCTTCTTCTTTACAGGAGTGTGTTATGTCGTCTGCAGTCTGGAGTGAGCTGGCCGCCCTGGCCGCTGCGCCACTGAACCTGCGTCAGGAGTTCAGCCGGGATCCGGCCCGTGCCAGTCGTTATCGCGTAGAGGCCTGTGGCATCACGCTGGATTATTCGAAAAACCTGATCACCGATGCAATCTGGCAACAGTTGCTGGCGCTGGCCAGTGAGAGCCCGTTGCAGCAAAAAACAGCCGCGCTGTTTGCCGGCGACAAAATCAATAACACCGAACAGCGCTCGGTCTGGCACACGGCGCTGCGCGCGGACGCCAGCACACCGCTTGCACTGGATGGTGAAGATATCAGTGCGCAAATCGCCGCTTGCCGCTCACAGATGTATGCGCTGGTTGAACAACTCAACAACGGCGAATACCAAGGCTATCAGGGCGATGCCATCACTGACCTTATCTGGATTGGTATCGGCGGTTCGCTGCTCGGCCCGCAAATGGCACTGGAAGCATTAACGCCTTATCAGCAAAGCCCGGTCAAAGTGCATTTTGCCGGCAATATCGACGGTGCCGTGGTCAGTGATGTGATCAAGGCACTAAACCCGGCCACGACGCTGGTATTTGTTGCTTCCAAATCGTTCGGTACTGAAGAAACCAAACAAAATGCGCTGGCGGTCCGCCAATGGTTTACCGACAGCGGCGCCGACAGCGTGGCGATTGCCCGCCATTTCTGGGCGACATCGTCCAACATCAAAGCTGCCGCCGAATTTGGCATTGAAGCCGACCACATCCTGCCGATGTGGGACTGGGTCGGTGGCCGTTACTCTTTGTGGTCTGCCATTGGCTTTCCGGTTTGTCTTGCACTTGGGGTTGCACAGTTTGAGCAACTGCTGGCCGGCGCCCGCGCCATGGACCAGCATTTTCAGCAAGCGCCGCTGGCACAGAATCTGCCGGTCATTCTGGCGCTGCTGGGTGTCTGGTATATCAACGCACTGGGTTGTCAGGCGCAGGCATTGCTGCCCTACAGTCATTATCTGCGTCTGCTGCCTTCTTATGTGCAGCAACTGGATATGGAAAGTAACGGCAAAAGCGTCGATCTGGCGGGTAACAGCCTGGCTGTCGCCACTGCGCCAGTGATTTGGGGTGATGCCGGCACCAACGGCCAGCATGCTTATCATCAGCTGTTGCATCAAAGCGCGTTGGCGGTACCAGCAGATTTTATTCTGCCGCTCAAAGTCAGCCACGAGCTTGCTGATCACCACCACCGGCTGGCGGCGCATTGTTTTGCCCAGACCCAGGCGCTGATGCAAGGCAAAACCATCGAAGAGGCCAAGGCCGAAGTGCTGGCACAAGGCGGCAACGCAGAACTGGCAGCGATGCTGGCACCACACAAAGCGTCACCGGGTAACAAACCGAGCAATACTCTTTTGTTGCCGGAATTGTCGCCTTATTACCTTGGCAGCCTGATTGCACTGTATGAACACAAAGTCTTTGTGCAGGGTGTGCTGTGGCAGATCAACTCCTTTGATCAGTGGGGTGTTGAGCTGGGCAAACAGTTGTCAACGCCGATTTATCAGGTATTAGCAGGCAAAGCGCAGCATAGCTTTGACAGCTCGACCGAGCAGCTCATCCGCCAGTTTTTGCAAAGTTAAGCTGATGAGATTGAACGTTTTTTGACCAAACAGGGAGCCGGCGGCTCCCTGTTTTTTTGCCCGCAATCGCGCTTTCACCGCAGATTCAGCCAGCCTTCATTTTTCTGTCATTGATGTATTTTATTTTGTGAAAAAGTGTGGTATCACTTTTGGTGAAAATAACAACAACAATGCAGCGAGGTGAAGTATGGAAAGCTTTGATGACTTACTGACTCTGTTGGAACGTCCGGTCGTTAAAAGCCGGCCAGTTAAGCGCAAATGGCGCGAAATTGAAGCCGTAAAGGAGCGGCAACGTCTGAAAAAGGAGCTCGAAGATATTGATCTGGGCTTAGAGGACGACCTGATTGACCAGCTGATTTAACAAGAAAAAGCCCGACCTGCCAAGGTCGGGCTTTTTCGTTATCAGCCGGTTTGTGGCCGTCATCTTCAGAAAAAAACCGGGATTTTCCCGGTTTTTTATTACAGTTTCCGCTTCGCCGCCCGACCTTTTATACCTGCCAGTTGACAGGCGTTTTGCCCATCTGCGCTAACAACTCATTGGCTTTGGCGAAATGACCACACCCCAGAAAGCCGCGGTGCGCCGACAATGGCGACGGATGTGGCGCCGTCAGCACATGATGGCGGCTTTTATCGATCAGCCGCTGTTTATTGATGGCGTGTGAGCCCCACAGCAAAAACACCACAGGCTCGGCGTGCTGGCTGATGGCTTTGATCACGTTGTCGGTAAACTGCTCCCAGCCTAAATGCCGGTGCGAGTTGGCTTCATTGGCGACCACCGTCAGCACCGTATTGAGCAGCAACACGCCCTGCTGCGCCCAGCTTTCCAGACAACCGTGGTTGGGGATCACAAAAGCCGGATCTTCCAGCGCCAGTTCCTTGTACATATTTTTCAGCGACGGCGGCACCGGCACGCCAGGGCGCACTGAAAAACACAAACCATGCGCCTGATTCGGCCCGTGGTAAGGGTCCTGACCGATGATCACCACTTTTAAGTTGTGAAATTCGGTATAGCGGAACGCATTAAACACGTCGGCTTCCGGCGGATAAATCACCTGCCCGGCCGCCCGCGCCTGTTTGACCGCCTCAATTGTTTGCTGAAAATAAGGCTGAGTTTTCTCAGCCCCTATCACGTCGTGCCAGCTTAACTGCACTTGTTTACTCCAGTGAAAGCAGAACCTGACGCAATTGTACAAAATCAGCAGCCAAATCACCCGCCAAACTTGCCTCGCCGGCCACGGCCGCCAACGCCGGTGGTAAAGACAGCGGGCTGCCGAGGATATTTTCCACCTGCTCTTTAAACTTGGCCGGATGCGCCGTGCCAAGGAACAAGCCATATTCGCCCGGCTGTAATTCACGTTTGAGCGCACGGTAGGCGACAGCCGCGTGCGGCTCTGACAGATAACCGAGCTGCGCCAGTTGCTTCACGCCAAGCACGGTATCTTCTTCATCGACCATTTGGGTGGATAGATCAGCACGTTGAATAAAACCCTGCGCCAGCAAATCTTCGACCCGCGGCCAGTTATTCGGCGCACTGACGTCCATTGCATTGGACAGCGTCGCCTGGGTCGGACGCACCTGCCACTGCCCGCTTTGCCAGTATCGCGGCACTGTGTCGTTGACATTGGTGGCGGCGATCATTCGTTTGATCGGCAGCCCCAGCACTTTGGCGATCAGGCCAGCCGTGAGATTGCCAAAATTGCCGCTCGGCACCGAAATCACTAAATTGTTGCGCTGGGCCGGCGAAAGCTGCGCCACCGCTTCAAAGTAATAACAAACCTGGGCAAACAAGCGACTGATATTAATCGAGTTAGCGGAATTGATATTAAGTCGCTGCACTAAATCGCGGTCATTAAACACTTCTTTGACCAGCGCCTGGCACTGGTCAAAGTCGCCGTCTACCGCCAGCGTATGGATATTTTCGCCAAGCGTGGTGAAGAGTTTTTCCTGCAGCGGCGCGATTTTGCCTTTCGGGAACAAAATCACCACCTGCACGCCGGCCTGGCGATAAAACGCATGGGCTACCGCGGCGCCGGTATCGCCAGAAGTGGCGGTAACAATAGTGGTACGGCTGACATTGGAGCGTTGCTGCGCAGCGCCGAGCGCCCGCGCCATAAAACGACCACCAAAGTCTTTAAAGGCCAGCGTCGGCCCATGAAACAGCTCCAGACAGCCAATGTCGCTGCCAACCGGTACCACCGGCGCCGGGAAGCTAAAAGCGTCCGCCAGCATGGTTTCAAGCTCAGCTAGCGGCAGCTCATCACCAATCAGCGCGTGCAGTAAATGTGCGCTGCGTTTGGCAAACGGCATCGCCAGCAAAGCATCGACATCGGGTTTCGGCCAACTGGCCGGAAAAAACAACCCTTGCTGCTCACCAAGGCCAATACGCACCGCATCGAGAAAACTGACCTGCTGCGACGGCACTTTAATATTTCTAAGTAACATGTTGATTCCTGGATAAAAATTTTGATTCTGTTGTTCAGGACGCCAGCACGCGGGCGCCCTCGGTGGCGAGCCGGCAAATCCGGGTCATCGCATCCTGATTCTTTTCATAGTGTTGGCTCAGGTAGGCGCGGGCAAACTCAGCTTGCGCCGGGCTCTGGCAAACGGCAAACAAGGTCGGGCCGGCACCAGAAATGCCGACGTGGCCGATGCCTTCAGCTTGCAGCGCCTGACGAATGGCCGGCAACTCCGGGATCAACGGCGTGCGGGCCGGTTCAGCAATCACATCGGTTAACGCGGCAAAAGCTTCTGCTTCATCGCCTTCGTACACAGCGCTGACAAAACGCGCCAGCGTGCCGGCAAACTGAATGCCGTGTTTGAGCGTCAGCTCTTTGGGTAACACGGCGCGCGCCGCTTTGGTAGACAGCACAGTCCCCGGGTAACTCAGTACTACCTGCCAGTGGCTGAACCACGGCAGCTTGCGATACAACAGCGGACTGTCCGGCAACATCAGCTGCAAGCCACCATGTAAGGACGGCGCAACGTTGTCGTAATGCACAGCGCCGCTGACACCGCCTTCACAGACGGCACAGAGCTCCAGCAGTTCACGCTGATTAAGCGGCTGACCGAAATAGTCGTTAAAAGCAAAACAAGCCACGACGATTGAACAGGCGCTGGAGCCTAAACCACTGCCAACCGGCAGATGCTTGACCAGCCGCAGCTGCAGGGCCGGCAGTTCACGGCCTTCTTTTTGCTGCACGGCTTTGGCAAAAGCAGCAAAACTGCTCAGTACCAGATTGTCCTGACTGTCAGATGGCAACTGATGCACATAACGGCCGGCCAGCTCCAGCGACAACACAGACGCTTCCCCTAAGATCTGCAATTCATCACCCAGCAAATCGCCCGATGCGTCCACCGCCTCAAAAGCAGCACCCAGCAAATCAAAGCCTACCGAGAAGTTGCCCGTTGAGGCCGGCGCGAAATACGACTTCATGCCGACACCTCCTGCTGCCAGCCGAGCGTGCGCATCACATCACCAAATACCCCGGCGGCCGTCACAGCGGCGCCGGCGCCATAACCGCGCAGCACAAAGGGGATCGGCTGGTAATAACGGGTATGGATAGCCAGCGCATTTTCGCCGTCTTTGACTTTGGCCAGCGGATGTTCCGCCGGTAACGCTTTGACGGCCACTTTGCAGCGTCCTTCGCTGATTTCGCCGATAAAACGCAGCACTTTGCCTTCAGCCTGCGCCGCAACCACTTTGTCGGCGTACCAGGCATCAAGCTCCGGCAGTTTGGCCATAAAAGTTGCCACATCGGTGCCTGGCGCAAAATCAGCAGGCAGTACACCTTCGACCGCGACATCAGCCAAATCCAACTCGAGGCCCGCCTCACGCGCCATAATCCGCAGCTTACGCGCCACGTCCATACCGGACAAATCATCTCGTGGATCCGGCTCAGTAAAGCCCATTGCTTTGGCTTTGGCGGTGACTTCCGACAGCGGCAGGCCTTTTTCCAGCTCGCCGAACAGATAACTGAGGCTACCCGACAAAATCCCTTCAAAAGCCACCAGTTCGTCACCGGCATTGAGTAACCCCTGCAGCGTATCGATCACCGGCAAACCGGCGCCAACAGTGGTTTCATACAAAAAGCGCCGGCGCTGACGCTGGGCAACCTGACGCAGTTCGCGGTAATAATCCAGGCTCGCCGTATTGGCTTTTTTATTTGGTGTCACCACATGGAAACCGGCCGCCAGGAACTGGCTGTACTGCGCCGCAATTTGCTCCGAGCTGGTGCAGTCAATCAGCACCGGGTTGGTTAAGTGGTAATCGCGGACAAATTGCTCCAGCGCCACCAGCGAAAACTGGCTTTGTGCCTGCTGCATCTGGGCCTGCCAATCCGCCAGCGCAATGCCCTGACCGTTTAACAGCAGCTGGCGCGAATTGGCGATGCCGTACACTTTGAGCCGCACATTGCGGTTGTGCAAAAACTGCTGCTGGCGCTCGAACTGGGCCAGCAGTTCACTGCCGACCACACCACAACCGACCAGAAACACATCAATACTCGGCACATGGCTGAAGAAGTTTTCATGACAAACTTTGACGGCGTTCTGGCAGCTTTGCTGTTCAACCACGGCGGAAATCGACCGCTCGCTGGAATCCTGGGCAATCGCCACCACGTTGACGCGCGCCTGCGCCAGACTGGCAAAAAACTTGGCCGCCACACCACGATGCTGGCGCATGCCGTCACCAACCAGACTGACAATCGCCATATCGGTCTGAATGCTCAGCGGCCGCAGCAATTTGCCTTGTAATTCCAGTTCAAATTCGTTTTCCAGCGCGGCTTTGGCCGCAGCCAAATCCAACTGACCGATACAAAAGCTGATGCTGAATTCGCTGGACGACTGGGTGATCAGATTCACCGACACCTGCTCACGCGCCATGGTGGCAAACACGCGGGATGCCATGCCGACCACACCTTTAAGGCCTGGCCCCGAGACCGTGATCAGTGCCAGATGCTCCAGGCTGGAGATGCCTTTGACCAGCGCGTCGGCACTTTGGTTGTTGTCGATGCAACTACCAGGCGCCTGCGGATTTAAGGTGTTTTTGATGTAACAAGGGATTTGATAACGTGCCAGCGGCCCAATGGTTTTCGGGTGTAACACTTTGGCGCCGAAATAGGACAGCTCCATCGCTTCGTCGTAGGACAGATGGTCAATCAGTTTGGCATTTTTGACCTGACGCGGATCTGCGCTGTACACCCCG
>CBINNO010000061.1:0-18143 GCA_966252055.1 uncultured Rheinheimera sp.
TTTTATATATCAAAAAAATATTTCATCTTTTTGTCGTCAAATTGCAATCAACTTCAGGTTGTTAGCAAATGTCAACTGCTATCTGTTTTATTTAGGGTTGAACCTTTCTGTAGCCACAGCTATCTATTTACTATGTCGGCAGCACCCCAGCTACCGGCATATTCTCTGAAGATTATCGAGTAGAGGAAGACTGTCGTATGAAAAGACAAAAACGTGATCGTCTGGAACGTGCTCATGCACAAGGCTATCGTGCAGGTGTCACAGGCCGTTCCAAAGAACTTTGTCCGTACCAGAGTTTAGATGCGCGCTCGCAGTGGTTGGGGGGGTATCGCGAGGCGATGGAAGACCGCAGTGGTGGTCTGTTTAACAAAGGTCAATAAGCTAACTGCCGACAGGCAACTTTCAGAGGAACAAACCCCGCAGCAGCGGGGTTTGTCATTTTATGTACTTACGATGAGATCAGAAGCTGGAAGTATCCTGGAATAAACCCACTTTTAATTCTTCTGCCGCGTAAATATCGCGACCATCAACGCTGACCACGCCATCGGCAATGCCCATAAACAGCTTGCGTTTAATCACACGCTTCATGTCGATGGTATAAGTGACTTTTTTTGCCGTGGGCAGAATTTGACCGGTGAACTTCACTTCACCAACCCCTAAAGCACGACCTTTGCCCGGACCACCTGACCAGCCGAGGAAAAAGCCCACTAATTGCCACATGGCATCCAGACCCAGACATCCCGGCATTACAGGGTCGCCTTCAAAATGGCAGGCGAAGAACCACAGATCAGGATTGATATCAAACTCGGCAACAATCTGGCCTTTGCCATATTTACCGCCTTCTTCACTGATGTGAAGGATGCGGTCGATCATCAGCATGTTGCCAAGTGGCAGCTGACTGTTACCAGGCCCGAACAACTGACCTTTACCACAAGCGATTAATTCTTCTTTTGTAAAGCTATTCTGAGTCATGTATGTTAAATCCGAAAAAAATGCCGGCCCACTTTAGCGAACAGATGTACGCTAGACAAGTCCGATTAGTCAAACAGCCGGCTGCGGCTAATGTGCCGGCCGCTGGCGACAAAAAGATGACAACAAGCTGTAATCATGAGCAAAGCCGAATCAAAAGCTGAAAAAGTTGCGCTGACGAATGCCCAAAAGCAACAAAAGTACCGCGAGCGCCAACGCGAAGCTGGCAAAAGAGAGCTCAGGGGCTATTTGAGTCCTGAGGCTTTTGCCTGTTATCAGGAGATCCAGCAAAAAACGGAGTGGACGGACAGCATGCTGCTCAGTAATGCGATTCGTCTGATGTATGCCGCACATAAACTGGGGCAGGTCGGTCTGCTCAACGGTTGGCTGAACGAGCATAATCGCTGAAATTCGTCCGGTGCTGTGACAGCCTGACCGATTGTCGCTTATAATAGCCGCCCATTTGTAGCTGCTGGTGTCGTTATGATCTTGTTTGTGCGTGACCTGACCGTCATCGATTTTTCTTACCTTTGTGCCAAACGAGGCCTGCTCGGCGAAAGTTTCATTGTCGACGTTGAACTGCATGGCGGTCTGGATGCCACCTCGATGGTGCTCGATTTTGCGCATGTCAAAAAGCTGATCAAAAAAGCCATTGATGAGCTGGTTGATCACAAACTGGCTTATCCGGCAAACCATCCGGCACTTGAAGTACTGGAACAGGCGGAGCAACAGCGGCTGACATTTCAGACCGGCCGCGGCCAGATCCAGATAGCATCACCAGCCAGCGCCCATGTTGGCATTAATGCCACTGAAATCACTGCAGAAACACTGACCGCATTTCTGATTAGCCAGCTGACGCCATTGATGCCGGCCAATGTTGAACAATTAGTGCTGAATTTACGGCCAGAGAAAATCAGCGGCTTTTATTATCACTACAGTCATGGCCTGAAAAAACACGACGGCAATTGCCAGCGCATCGCGCACGGACATCGCTCCACGATTGAAATTTATCAACACAACATGCTGAGCCCTCGCCTGAACAAGTACTGGTGCGAGCGCTGGGAAGACATTTACCTCGGTACGGCGGAAGATTTGGTTGAATTCAGCGCCTGTCAGTATCTGACAACTCAGCCGGACAGCTATTTTTTCCGTTATCAGGCGCCGCAGGGCTGGTTCGAACTGGCAATTGCGAAGGCGCACTGTGAAATCGTGCCTTGCGACACCACGGTCGAATGTCTGGCGGACTATATCGCCAAAGAATTAGCCATGCTGGAGCCGGCCAGTTACAAAGTAGTGGCATACGAAGGCGTTGGTAAAGGCGCAATAGGGTTTGCTTCCTGAGGCGGATTTGAAGCCGATTGTTAAAAAACGCCCATCTAGGGCGTTTTTTAATGGTGCTGTCGATGAAGGTGCGGCAGAGACTTGGTTAATCCGCTTCTTTTGTTGACTCTGCCGCAGCCGGCCAAGGCACGCCGGGCCATCGGGTTAATTGGGCTGTTGCCGAAAGCATGGCGACGGTTTGTGGCGTATCCGGCAAAATCAGCTGCAGGCACAGCAGTTTTTGCTGGCGAAACAGATGCAGCGTCAGTGTTTCACCCGGCTGATGCCTGCCAAGCAGCTGCTGCCAGGTTGCTTCCGATGCTTTGAGGCTATTGACGGCGACCACAGTATCGCCGGCACTTAAACCTGCCTGATGCGCTGCCGTGCCATTGCGGACGCTGCTGATCACCAGACCTTCCGCTTTTGCCTCATAAATAAAACCGGGCTCCGGGTTTTCTGCAGTCCCTGCTGCACCTGACAGATCTGTGATATGGCGTGGTGAACGCCACTGTAACTGTAAACCGAGACTGGCTGCGGCTTCTGCGATGGGTAGCGGTACTGCCTCGCTGATCCAGCGCCGGCATTGGCTGACCAGCGCTGCATCGCCACTATATTGGCTAAGCAGCGCAAAGAATGTTTCGTCATCACTGCCAGTTTCCGGCGCTCCATAGTGCTGCCAGCACAGCTGCATCAGGCCATCCAGGCTTTTGCCCGCCTGATGCAGAAAAGCATCCAGACAAAAGGCCAACAGCGACCCTTTGGCGTAATAACTGACCACCGCATTGGCGGCGTTTTCATCTTGCCGGTAGAACCGGGTCCAGGCGTTAAAACTACTGTCGGCCAGGCTTTGCCGCAGATTGGCTGGCGAGCGGGCCAACCGGCTGATGCTCTTACAGAGCAGCTCCAGATATTGCGGCAGCGTCAGCATGCCGGTCCTGAGCAGGCTTAAGTCATCGTAGTAGGAAGTAAATCCTTCATACAGCCAAAGCTGAGTGCTGTATTGCTCCTGCGCCAGCTGGTAATGGAGGTAGGAGGCTGGCCTCGCTCTTTTGACCCACCAGCTGTGAAAATATTCATGACTGCAGAGCGCCAGAAAGTTCTGGTAGTCCGGGGCGTACAACGTCGGTTGCTGTGGGTTGGGTAAATCGAACCTGTTGCACAGCAACAAAGTTGAATTGCGATGTTCCAGCCCGCCGTAACCGCTGTCGACCACCCAGGTTAAAAACCAGTAATCTGTGAGATCTGTCGGTACCGCGCCAAACACTTGTTGCTGCGAGAGACACAGTTTTTGCAAATCAGCCGCAATACGGGCGCTGTCGGTTGCGACAGCCCCACAAAGTACCAGATGATGGCGGATGCCACCGACATCAAAGTGCCGGATGTCAAGCTCGCCAGAGAGCAGCGGGCTGTCAATCAGTTGCTGATAATTCGCTGCGACATAGTGCACGGCATCGCTTTCGGCCGGCTGAGCGGTTGGCAACGCGCAGGCCAGTTGCCAATGCTCTGGCAGACTATCCACCGTCAGAGCATGCGGCAACTGCTCAGCGCCGTGCACCTGCAAGCAGCCGGCGGCCGGGTTAAACACAGCGATGTCACTGCTGAGATAATTCGCCCGCACCGACAAATCAAAGGCATACAGCTGGTAGCGCACTGTCACCGCATGGCCGCGATGCGCTAACAGCCAGCTTTGTTTGTCTTGTTGGGTCAGGTTCAGCGGACCATGCGCATCGTGAGCGGTCAGGTCGAGCAGGTGACGGGCAAAATCACGGATCATATAAGAGCCTGGGATCCAGGCGGGTAACGACAGTAACACTTCGGCTGGCTCAGTGGGCATGAACATGAGTTCGACTGCGAAATAATGGCCTGCCAAATCAGCCAGTGTCAGCTGGTAACGGACTTCAGTCATCACATATACTCTGCGTGGTGAAAATGTTGAGATTATAACGTCAGGCCACTTAAATAAGGAGTTGAAATGGCTCAGGAAACTATCTTCAGTAAAATTATCCGCCGCGAAATCCCGGCAGACATCCTGTATCAGGATGACCTGGTCACCGCATTTCGTGACATCAATCCGCGGGCACCGACCCATATTCTGATCATCCCTAACGTGTTGATCCCAACAGCAAATGATGTTGAACCTGCGCATGAGCTGGCGCTTGGCCGCTTGTTTACGGTCGCCCGCAAACTGGCTGCCGACGCCGGTATTGCACAAGACGGCTACCGGTTGATTGTCAACTGTAACGCGCATGGCGGGCAGGAAGTGTATCACCTGCATATGCACCTGGTTGGCGGACACGCGCTGGGTGCAATGCTGGCGAGATAAGCCAAGGCCGGAAAGACTGGTAATTGGCGGCGGATCCCTTAGAATGCGCCGCTTTTGAGCATGGAGAACAGCATGACGACAGAAGCGCAAATTGCTATCCGAAAAGAACAGGCGGTGACCCGGGTCACCAAAACCGTCTTTCCTGGCCGTACCAATCATCACAATACTTTATTCGGGGGCGAAGCACTGGCCTGGATGGATGAGGCGGCTTTTATCGCGGCCACCCGCTTTTGCCGCAAACCGCTGGTGACGGTCTGTTCAGACCGGGTCGATTTTAAAGAATCCATTCCGGCCGGCACTATTATCGAACTGGTGGCTAAGGTAGACCATGTCGGTCGCACCAGTATCAAGGTCTGTGTCGATATTTTTGTCGAAGACATGTACAACGACGACCAGCACAAAGCGATTTCCGGTTCTTTTACTTTTGTCGCTTTGGGCCCCGACCGCAAGCCGACACCCGTACTGGGCTGAGCGGCTGTCCTGCGACTAACAGGGTACAGCACGGGTTCAACAGAGGTGTGAGGACAGCCTGAGCAGCTGCAGGCTTTGTTATAATCGGCCTCCACCGAAAGATGAGTGCCTCGCTTTGCAAAAATTGCTGGAAGACAGAAACCGTCAGTTCTGGTTGTTACACAGCCTGGGCTGGCTGGGTTTTGCCCTTGTGGCATTTTTAGGGTCATTGTTTCAGGAAATGCGCGATGCCTACCTGTTGGTCGTCGCGCTTGATGCTTATGCCGGCTGGCTGCTGACGATACCGCTGCGATATTTATATCAGCGCATCGGCAGCTGGACGCCGGTTGCCCTGATAGCCACTGTGCTGATTGCGTCCTTGCTGACCGCGGCCTGCTGGTCGGTGGTAAAGAATTTCAATTATTGGGAAATTTACCGCCACGGCTTTAAACCCAAAGACTGGCTGCAATATCTGGAACAAACGCCGGTCAGTTTTTATGTGATGTTAAGCTGGAGCGGCCTGTATTTCGGCATCCGCTACTATCAAAGCCTGCAAAAAGAAAAACAAAAACTGCTGACCGCTTCCAACAAAGCACACGAAGCTCAGTTAAAAATGCTGCGTTATCAGCTCAATCCACATTTTTTGTTTAACACGCTGAACGCCGTGTCAACGCTGGTCATGCTCGGCGAGGCGGATACCGCCAACAAAATGCTGAGCCGGCTCAGCGATTTTCTGCGCTATTCGCTGTACAAAGATCCGATTAACAAGGTTGAACTGCAGCAGGAAATCCATGCGGCTTCTTTATACCTTGAGATTGAAAAAGTCCGTTTTGCCGAGCGCCTGACCATCGAATATGACATCGGCAGCAACACGGAACAGGCGTTAGTGCCAAGCCTTATCCTGCAACCTTTGGTGGAAAACGCCATCAAATACGCAGTCGCGAGACAAGCAGCCGGTGGTCTGATCGCCATCAAGGCCCGTAAGTTTGGCCACGACCTGCTGATTGAAGTGTCTGACAATGGCCCTGGGATGCCAATTGATGAGGGGCTGCCAAAACCCAACAGTGGTCTTGGCCTGGTAAATACCCGCGAGCGGCTGGCCGCTTTATACGATAAGAATTTTTCGCTGGTGCTGACCCACAATCAGCCCCAAGGCGTCAAAGTGAACATCCGCATTCCGTTTGAGGTGGAGACTGATGAAAAACACGCTTAGAGTCGTCGTAGTCGACGATGAACCGTTAGCCCGTAAAGGGATGTTAATGCGTCTGGCCGCATTTAAAGAGCTGGAAGTGGTCGCCGAGTGCGCAAATGGTGAAGAAGCTATTGCCGCTGTTTTGACACATCAGCCTGATGTGCTGTTTCTGGATGTTGAAATGCCGGTAATGGATGGTTTTGCAGTGCTTAAACAATTGCAAAGCCGGCAGAGTCCACTGCCTTATGTCATTTTTGTCACTGCTTTTGATCAATATGCGCTCAGTGCCTTTGACGTCAGTGCTGTTGACTATGTGTTAAAGCCGGTCGAAACGGACCGTCTGAAAGCTGCAGTGGACAAATTGCTGAAAGTCTATGAAGCGCGTGACGATCACAAACACAAAGGCCAGCTGGCTGAAGTGGTTGCCAAGCTGACGGGCGAAAACACCGCGCAGATCCTGGGCCGGCTCGACAACGAGCAACCGGTGATGAACGACAAATTCCCTGAAGCTATCAGTATCAAAGATTCGGGGGAAATCACCCGCGTATTGGTGGCCAGTATCGACTGGGTCGATGCAGCCGGTGATTACATGTGTATTCACACCAACGACGGGCAAACGCACATTCTGCGCCGCACCATGAAAGAGCTGGAGCAGGAGCTGGACCCACGCCTCTTTGTCAGGGTGCACCGTTCGGCCATCGTCAATGTGGGTACTATTGCCAAACTGCAGATGCTGGCGAACGGCGAACATCAGCTGATGCTGACCAATGGTCAGTCGGTTAAAGTGAGCCGCAGCTATAAAGACCGCGTCAAAACCGTGTTTGGCAGCTAAGCTGCCAAACCACATCAGGACCGGCTCAGCAATGCTGCTGCAGAGTGCGGTTCTGCCAGTCCAGTAAATAAGGGTCGGTCTTTTTGTGTTGTTCGCCGGTTAACGCCAATGGAAATAACACGGCCTGACCGGCCTGTTCACCGGCCATCATCAGATGCGCATGGCCACCGACCAACTGCTCCACGGCAAAAGCGCCCAGTTTAGTTGCCAGGATCCGGTCACTGCCGACCGGGCTGCCACCACGTTGTAAATGCCCAAGCACGACGGCCCGGCATTCGGTGCCACTTAAATCAGACAACTCTTGCGCCAATGCCTGCGCGCCGGCCGGATACATGGTTTCTGCCATCACGATGATATAGCTGCCGGCGCCGTTTTGTTGCTGGTAATAGCGGATGTCGGCAGCAATGTCGGTCAGGTCAATTTGTTCGCCGTATTCCGGGCAAATGATTTGCTCGGCAGCGCTCGCTATGCCAGCGCTCAGGGCCAGGTAGCCAGTATGACGGCCCATCACTTCAATTAAAAAGGTGCGTTCAAAGGCATCGGCGGTGTCCCTTATCTTATCGATGGCCTCCAGCGCCGTTTGTAAGGCGGTGGCAAAACCAATGGTGTAGTCCGTCCCGTCCAGGTCGTTATCGATAGTGCCGGGCAAACCGACCAGCTGGCCGCGATAATGATGTGACAGCGCCATACAGCCGCGAAAGGAGCCGTCACCGCCGATCACCAGCAGCGCGTCGACGGCCAGCTCGTGCAAAATGGCGGCAGCGGTGGCAGGGCCGTCCGGTTGCTGCAAGGCTTTACAGCGGGCACTTTTCAGCACTGTGCCGCCGAAGCGGGCTATCTGGCGCACATCTGCGGCCTGCAGCAGCTGATAGTCACGTGCAAATATCCCGTTGTAACCATGGCGAAAACCAATGACCTCCAGCTGGTATTGCGCGGCAGTCAGCACTACCGCACGTATCGCCGCGTTCATGCCAGGTGCATCGCCACCGGACGTTAACAGACCAATTCTTTTCATTTGATTTTCCTTGTACTAACAGGCGGATACCGCTTGGCTAACCATCCTAAAACTTTGCATGAGTTGAGCCTTTGATACAACGCAAGTTCCGGTGATTTGGCCGGTTTTTGCCTGAAATTCCCCGCGACAAACACCAGCAAAGCGAGGACAATAGCGCGTTTTTCTGACAGGGGGCATTCATGCATCAGGCGACGGGTCGCAGCATACTCGGATTTTCACTGGCACTTCTGACCGCTGTTTTGTGGGGAATGCTACCGATAGCATTAAAACATCTGCTGACCGATTTAACGGCGAACACTATTACCTGGGTGCGTTTTCTGGCGGCTGCTTTGTTTGTCAGCCTGCTCCTGGGGCAACAAAAAGCGCTGCCGAGAATTCGCCGGCTCAATCGTAAAACGTCGCTGCTACTGCTCGTTGCAATCGCCGGCCTGTTGCTTAATTACATTTTGTATCTGCTGGGCTTAGCGCTGCTCAGTGCAGAAACGGCGCAGGTGGTGATCCAGCTGGCGCCATTCTTGATGATGCTTGGCGGGATCTTCCTGTTCCGGGAGCGTTTACTGCTGTGGCAAAAAATCGGCGCGGCGTTGTTAGTCGCTGGTTTGTTGTTATTTTTCAACGAGCGTTTGCTGACCTTGCTGACCCAATATGGCCAGGACAGCCTTGGCGTCTTGCTGGTGATTGTCGCTGCAATCACCTGGGCCGCTTATGCGCTGGCGCAAAAGCAGCTGCTGCTGACTTACAGCTCGCAACAGATCATGTGGTTTATTTATCTGGCTGGCGCTTGTTGTTTCCTGCCATTGGCCGAGCTGGCACCAATCGCCGAACTTTCCGCGCTGCAATGGGGCCTGTTGGGGTTTTGTTGTCTGAACACGATCATCGCCTATGGTGCTTTTGCTGAAGCGTTGCAGCACTGGGAAGCATCGAAAGTGAGTGCCGTGCTGGCGGTCACGCCGCTGTTGACCATTTTCTTTGCCAATCTGGTCAGTTGGTTGTTTCCGTCAGCGCCACCAGCGCAGGCGCTGAACAGCTGGTCAATTGCCGGTGCCTGTCTGGTAGTAGCAGGCTCTGCGATCACCGCGTTGTCACCGTTACTGAAGAAAAAATCGGCCTCTTTGCGCTAGAGCCTTCGGGTTTGCTGTCGTCGCGGTTTATCGTGGCAGCATCTGTTGCGACCGCTGCAGATGCGACGTTATGTCGCATTGTGCCGAGGCAGCAGCTTAGTTACAGTCGCGCCATTTCTCTGCTTTGGGGCTGTCACTGAATGGACATTCTGTATTTTATTATTTGGCTTTTCTTCATTGTCGCGACAGGTATCAGCCTGCTTTATTGGCTGTTGCCGCCGGCTGCGCTGAATGCTGAACAAAAGCAGGAGTATCGCATCACTTATGGCGTCCTGCTGACGGCCTGCCTGACAGGGCTGCTTTGTCTGCAATTGGCTGCTTAACAGCCCCGGAACCACCAATAGCCTCCGCAAGCCTGAAGTCAGCATCCACCGCCATATGCGCTGGTATTCAATTGATAAAAAAAACGCCGCTGAAGCGGCGTTTTGATGACGATAAAAGCTGTTACTTCACAGTCACAATCTTACAGGTATTGGAAGCACCAACCGTTTCCATCACATCGCCGTGGGTCAGGATCACTAAGTCACCCGTTTGCAGGCCAGCGGCTTTTTTTACTGCGGCAATGGCTTCATCAGCGATATGGTCGTTGCTGATGCCGTGGCTGTCAAAAAACACCGGATAAACGCCGCGATACAACGCCATTTTATTCAGCGTTTTGATATGACGGGACAGGGCGTAAATCGCATGCACCGACGTAATGCGTGACATCAGCTTGGCGGTGTAGCCCGATTCGGTCAGCGCAATAATGGCTTTAATACCAGCCAGATGGTTGGCGGCATACATGGCCGACAACGCAATGGTTTCGCTCACTTCAGTGAAAGTCACATCCATCCGGTGTTTACTGGCCTGGACGCGTGGATGTTTCTCGGCACCGTCACAGACCCGTACCATTGCTTTGACCGTTTCGGTCGGATATTTGCCGGCGGCCGTTTCGGCCGACAACATTACCGCATCAGTGCCATCGAGCACTGCGTTGGCAACGTCCATCACTTCGGCACGTGTCGGCATCGGGTTTTCAATCATGCTTTCCATCATCTGGGTCGCAGTGATCACCACCCGGTTGAGCTGGCGGGAGCGGGCGATAATGCGCTTTTGCTGGCCAACCAGCTCGGCGTCACCAATTTCTACACCCAAATCACCACGGGCCACCATCACCGCATCAGAAGCACGGATGATGTCATCGAGCGTTTCGTCATCGGCTACCGCTTCAGCACGTTCTACTTTAGAGACAATCAAAGCTTCAGAACCGGCAGCGCGGGCCAGTTCACGCGCCTGACGCAGATCATCGCCGGTACGCGGGAAAGACACCGCCAGATAATCGACATCAATATAAGCGGCCAGGCTGATGTCATTTTTGTCTTTGTCGGTCAACGCCGGCGCCGACAATCCGCCGCCCTGACGGTTAATCCCTTTGTTGTTGCTGAGCTTACCGGCCACTGACACATGGGTGTGAATGCGCGAGCCTTCGACATGACTGACCACCAGTTGGATACGGCCATCGTCGAGCAGTAACACATCACCACTTTTTACATCGCCTGGCAGTTCTTTGTAGTCGATGCCGACTTGCTGGTCGTCACCTAAGCCTTTGCCGAGTTCTGCATCCAGTACGAAAGGCTGGCCTTCGGTTAACACCACACTGCCATCTTTAAAAGTAGAGACGCGGATTTTCGGGCCCTGCAGGTCGCCCAGAATCGCGACGTGCGCATTGCAGGCTGCTGCTGCGGCGCGCACCATCTGGGCGCGGCCTTTGTGGTCTTCCGGCGTGCCGTGAGAAAAGTTAAAGCGAAAGACAGTGGCACCGGCCTGGATCAGTTTTTCAATGGCGGCCTGGCTGTTGGTCGCCGGACCCAGAGTAGCGACTATTTTGGTTCTTCTTGGCATTTGCAACTCCTGCCTGTTGATTGGCAAAAACCGGGCAGGGTGCCCGGTTCAGACTGCATTAGTTTAATGTAATTAAATTACAGAATATAGCGACATACTGAAAAAAAACTACAGATTAGCCGGCCAAACTGCTCCGATCAGCCATGAAAATCTTTTTTGTCGAAGCGTGAGCCACGCAAACTGTCTTTTACTTTCTTCAGATTCTCCCGGAACTTAGTGCCGCGTCGGAGCGTGAAGCCGGTCGCGAGGATATCAATCAGCACCAGCTGGGCGACGCGCGACGCCATTGGCATGTACATATCGGTATCTTCCGGCACATCCAGTGACAACACCAGGGTACATTCTTTGGCAAGCGGGCTGTCGTAGGCGGTAACGCCGATGACAGTGGCGTCGTTTTCACGGGCAATTGCCGCGATATCGCAGAGGTTTTTCGTCCGGCCGGTGTGGGAAATACAGACCACCACATCACCTTCTGAGCTGTTAATCGCGCTCATGCGCTGCATCACGATGTCATCAAAACAAACGACAGGCACGTTAAAGCGGAAAAATTTGTTTTGCGCGTCATGCGCCACAGAAGCAGAAGCGCCTAAACCAAAAAACGAGATTTTTTTCGCCTGAGTCAGCACATCCACCGCTCTGTTGATCGACAAAATGTCGACGTTCTGGCGGGCCGCGTCCAGCGCCGCCATGGTTGATTCAAAAATTTTCGCGGTATAAGCCTCAGGGCCGTCGTCTTCTTCAACGTGACGGTTTACATAAGGTGTACCGTTCGCCAGGCTCTGCGCCAAGTGCAATTTAAAATCAGGAAAGCCTTTTGTATCCAGCCGGCGACAAAACCGGTTGACCGTCGGCTCAGAGACATCGGCCATTTTGGCCAGCGCGGCAATACTGCTGTGGATGGTCGTTTGTGGATTCGCCAGAATCACATCGGCGACTTTACGTTCTGATTTACTGAAACTGTTCACACTATTGACGATCTTTTCCAGTACATTCATCCGCGGATACCTGTTCGTTGAAGACTGCATGCCAACGCAAGTCTGCTAATTCTTAGCTGTAATAGTTGCTGTAATATTCGTTGTAATCTGACAGGGCCGGCCAGATCAAAAGTGATAAACTTACCACATCAGATATGATAACTGGCACAGACTGCCTTATCATAGCAGACACGTCAAAATCTTTTATTGGTATGTAATTTAATTACATCTTATCTGGTTTACAAGCGCTTTTCAGTCGGCTAGTATGCCGCTAAGTGTTGTAAAATTACATCTAAATCCAAGGGTCATTTGCATGACAACAACAGCACAATCGAACAAAGCCTGTGATTTAATTCTGTTCGGCACCAAAGGTGATTTGGCCCGCCGCAAACTGTTGCCTGCCTTATATCAACTTGAACGCGCTTCTTTATTGCATCCGGACAGCCGCATTATTGGCGTGGCACGGGATGCGATGACATTGCCTGAATATGTCGCACTTGTTGAAACTAACTTACAAAAGTTCATTAAAGAGCCAATTGACGCCGATGTCTGGCAGCGGTTGCAGCAAAAGCTGGTGTACGTACAAATCGACTTAAGTAAAGAAGCCGATTACCTGAAACTGAAAGACGTCACCACACCGGCCAAACGTATTCCGGTCAGTTATTTCGCCACTGCGCCTTCATTATTTGGCAACATCTGTAAGGGACTGGACGCAGCAGGGCTGTCGGAAGAACCATCACGGGTGGTGCTGGAAAAGCCGATTGGCCATTGTCTGGAATCGTCCAAAGTCATCAATGACGAAGTGGCACGTTATTTCAAAGAATCGCAGATTTACCGCATTGACCACTATTTAGGCAAAGAAACTGTTCTCAACCTGTTGGCGCTGCGTTTTGCCAATGCCATTTTCGCCTCCAACTGGGACCACAACGCCATTGACCATGTGCAGATCTCGGTCGCCGAAGAAGTTGGTGTGGAAGGGCGCTGGGGTTATTACGACGATGCCGGTCAGATGCGCGACATGGTGCAAAACCACCTGTTGCAGGTGTTGTCGCTGATTGCGATGGAGCCGCCGGCGCGACTCGATGCCGACAGCATTCGTGACGAAAAACTCAAAGTGTTAAAAGCGCTGCGGCCAATCAACCTGCAAAACGTGCAGGAAAAAACCGTGCGCGGTCAGTACACCGCCGGTTTTGTCGGTGGCAAAGCAGTGCCTGGTTATCTGGAAGAAGAAGACGCCCGGCCGAACAGCAAAACTGAAACTTTTGTCGCCATTAAAGTCGATATCGACAACTGGCGCTGGGCTGGCGTGCCGTTTTATCTGCGTACCGGTAAACGCATGCCAAACAAAGTGTCTGAAGTGGTGATTTGCTTTAAACCTCAGCCGCACAACATTTTCCACGAAACCTATAAACAGCTGCCAGCCAACAAGCTGATCATCCGGCTGCAGCCCGATGAAGGCGTGGAAATTCAGATCATGAACAAAATCCCTGGCCTTGGCGAAACCATGCAGCTGCAGCAGAGCAAGCTGGATTTAAGCTTCGACGAAACCTTTAAGGCACAACGCATCGCGGATGCTTACGAGCGTTTGTTGCTCGAAGCTATGTTGGGTAACCAATATTTGTTCGTGCGTCGCGACGAAGTGGAACAGGCCTGGAAATGGGTCGACGGCATTCTCGATGCGTGGCGCATGACCAACGAGCCGCCGAAGGCTTATCAGGCCGGCAGCTGGGGCCCGGTGGCAGCCATTTCATTGCTGGCGCGCGATGACCGCAACTGGGACGAATAAGCATGCAAATTCATCAGTTTTCTGACAGCGCTGCGCTTAACCATCAGTTTGCACTGGAGATCAGCCAAAAACTACAGCAGGGCATCGCCGAACGTGGTCAGGCCGTGTTGGTGGTCTCCGGTGGCAAAACACCGTTGCCGCTGTTTCACACACTGGCGCAAACCGAACTTGATTGGTCCAAAGTAACCATCACGCTGGCCGATGACCGTTTTTTGCCAGACGATGCGCCCGACAGCAATGAGCGGCTGGTGAAAAGTGCGTTGTTACAGCACAAAGCAGCAGCGGCGCGTTTTATCAGTCTTTACAGTCATGCGGACAGCGCAGAAGCGGCAGTGCCGGCGTTGCTTGAACGCGTGGCTGGCCTCGCGACCTTTGATGTACTGATCCTGGGCATGGGTGAGGACGGCCATACCGCGTCACTGTTCCCTTGCAGTCAGGAGCTGGCCGCCGGGCTTGCCGATGATGCCGCTGATTTACTGGCGGTCAATCCGGCCACAGCGCCTTATCAGCGCATCAGCTTCAGCCGGCGCCGGCTGATGCAGGCCCGCAGTATTTATCTGCATCTGGTTGGCCCGAAAAAATTACAGGTGCTGCAGCAGGCTGCAGCGGGGACGGATGTTGCACAAATGCCCATCCGTGCTTTTATTGCGCTGACAAGCCCTGAGCTTGCAGTGATGTACGCAGAACAGTAGAGGAACTTATGCACCCGGTCATACAACAGGTTACCGATCGCATCGCCGCCAGAAGTGCGAAAAGCCGCGCTATTTACCTTGAGCGGATGGAAAAAGCCCGCCGCAAAGGCCCGCATCGTGGTGCTTTAGCCTGCGGTAATCTGGCGCACGGTTTTGCCGCCTGTAACGCCCAGGAAAAGTCGGACCTGCGCAGTCTGACCAAGGCCAATATCGGCATTATTTCCAGCTACAACGATATGTTGTCCGCACATCAGCCCTATGAAACTTATCCGGCGCTGATCAAACAGGCTTGTGCCGACATCGGCAGTGTGGCCCAGTTTGCCGGCGGTGTACCGGCGATGTGTGACGGTGTCACCCAAGGCCAGCCGGGGATGGAGCTGAGCCTGCTCAGCCGCGACATTATCGCGATGTCTGCCGCAGTAGGCCTGTCGCACAATATGTTTGACGGTGGCCTGATGCTGGGCATTTGCGACAAAATCGTGCCGGGTTTGCTGATGGCGTCGCTGAGCTTCGGCCATTTGCCTTTTGTGTTTGTCCCGGCCGGCCCAATGCCGTCTGGTATTCCAAATAAAGAAAAAGCCCGGGTGCGGCAGCTGTACGCCGAAGGCAAAGTGGGTAAAGACGAGCTGCTCGAATCTGAAGCCAAGTCTTACCATGCGCCGGGCACTTGTACTTTCTACGGTACGGCCAACTCCAATCAACTGGTGGTTGAGATGATGGGCCTGCATTTACCGGGCGCTTCTTTTGTCAATCCGGGCACTGAACTTCGTGATGCCCTGACCAAAGCTGCGGCACGCCAGGTGACCCGACTGACCGATTTAGGCACCAGCTATATGCCGGTTGGCCAGATTGTTGATGTCAAAGCAGTGGTCAACGGTATTGTTGGGTTACTGGCAACTGGTGGCTCGACCAACCACACCATGCACCTGGTCGCAGTCGCCCGCAGCGCCGGTTTTATCGTCAACTGGGACGATTTTGAAGATTTATCCAAAGCAACGCCGCTGTTAGCGAAGATTTATCCCAATGGCGAAGCGGATGTGAACCACTTCCAGCAAGCCGGTGGTATGTCGGTGCTTATTCGCGAGCTGCTGGACGGTGGCCTGGTGCATGAAGATGTCAATACCGTCGCCGGTTTTGGCCTGCGCCGTTACACTCAGGTGCCTCAATTACAAGATGGCGAGCTGGTCTGGGTCGATGGCCCGGCCAAATCGCTGGATGACAAAGTGTTGTCTTCGGTGACGGCACCCTTTAAACCAACAGGTGGCGTGCACGTGCTGTCCGGTAACGTCGGCCGTGGCGTCATTAAAACCTCCTCACTGCGTGCCGGTACCGAAGTGGTCGAAGCGCCAGCCGTGGTGTTTGGCGACCAGCATGAGCTGGAAACGGCGTTTAAAGCCGGTGAACTGAATAAAGACTGTGTGGTTGTGGTGCGTTTCCAGGGCCCGAAAGCCTGCGGCATGCCGGAGCTGCACAAATTAACGCCGCCATTGGGCGTGTTGCAGGACAAAGGCTTTAAAGTCGCGCTGGTGACTGACGGCCGGATGTCTGGTGCCTCTGGTAAAGTGCCGGCAGCTATCCACGTCACCCCGGAAGCCGTCGAAGGCGGCGCTATTGCCCGCATTCAGAATGGCGACCTTATTCGTGTCAACGCCCTGACCGGTGAATTGCAGGTACTGGTGGATGAGGCCGAGTTTAACGCCAGACCGCTGGCCACCCGCGATATGTCAGAAAGCCATTACGGCATGGGCCGCGAAATTTTCGGTGGCCTGCGCACTGTACTGACCGGGGCTGAAGAGGGCGCCTGCAGCCTGTTCACCACAGAGGAGCACCTCAATGGCTGAACAAGCGCGCGCAACAACCGCCGAGTTTGCCATTGTCGCAGACATTGGCGGCACTAATGCCCGTTTTAGCCGGGTTAATCTGCAAACGCTGGCGCTTGATCATGTCGTGGTGTATCCCTGCGCTGATTTCGCCACGCTGGCTCTCGCCCTGCAGTATTACCGTGAACAGCAGCAGCTAAGCGCACTGACGCACGTGGCGGTGGCGATCGCCTGCCCGGTCACCGGCGACCTGGTGAAAATGACCAATTTCCATTGGGAGTTTTCGATTGCACAGGTCAAAGCTGAATTAGCGCTCGACAGCTTTATCGTACTCAATGATTTCACCGCAGTGGCGATGTCGCTGCCGGCGATTGGCGATAGCGAGCTGGTCAAAGTGGGCGACGGCAGTCGTGACCTCAGCAAGCCGATGGCAGTGCTGGGTGCCGGTACCGGTTTGGGCGTCGCACATCTGGTGCCGACAGCCAATGGTTATCTGCCATTGCCGGGCGAGGGCGGTCACACCGACTGGACCGCGCAAAACGAGCAGGAATGGTTTATTCAGCGTTATCTGGCTGCGCATTTTGGCCACGTGTCGCCGGAGCGGCTGTTATCAGGGCCCGGGCTTGAGAGCCTGTATCTGGCGCTGGCCGCTTATCGCCAGCTCGATGTGCCGGCCAAAACAGCCGCCGACATTGGCCGCGATGCCTTAAATGGCAGCTGCGAATTAAGCGCTGCCGTGGTTGCCCAGTTTTTTGCCTCCTTGGGTGGTCTGGCCGGCGATCTGGCGCTGACTTTAAGTACCTTTGGCGGCGTGTATGTCGCCGGCGGTATCACGCCTAAACTGCTGCCATTGTTGGCAGACAGCGAATTCCGTAACCGGTTTGAAGCCAAAGGACGTTTCAGCGCTTTTAACCGCAACATCGCAACTTATATCGTCACTGCAGAGCAGCCAGGCTTACTGGGCTGTGCAGTTTACTTAAAACAACAACTGGCGGGCTGACTATGTCGTTTTCCAACTGGCAATTACAACCAGACACATTATTTGCACAGGGACCTGTGGTACCGGTGATTGTTATCAAAGATTTGGCGACGGCTGTGCCGCTGGCCAAAGCCCTGCTGGCCGGCGGCATTAAAGTGCTGGAAGTGACATTGCGCACGCCGGTCGCGCTTGAAGCCATCCAGTTGCTGGCACGCGAAGTGCCGGACGCGATTGTCGGTGCCGGCACTGTCACCACCGCTGAACAGTTGCAAAAAGTAGTCGAAGCAGGCGCCCGTTTTGCCATCAGCCCGGGGCTGACCCGCGAATTGCTGGTCGCCGGTAAAGAAGCGGCGATCCCGCTTATTCCTGGCATCGCTTCGATTTCTGAGTTGATGGAAGGCACTGGCCTGGGTTATACCCACTTCAAATTCTTCCCGGCAGAAGCAGCTGGTGGCGTGAAAACGCTGAAATCCATCCATGGCCCGTTCTCAGACATTCGCTTTTGCCCAACCGGCGGAATCAACGAGAAAAACTTCCTTGAGTATCTGGCGCTGCCCAACGTACGTTGTGTCGGCGGCAGCTGGATAGTCCCGGATGATGCCATCGCCAGCGGCGACTGGGACCGCATCACGCGGCTGTGTCAGGAAGCAGTGGCGAAAGCCAGCGGTGTCTGATCCAGATTTTGCAGTGTAAAGAACCGGCTTGTGCCGGTTTTTTGTTAAAAGATAGATGGGTCAGCATTGCTGATGCTGACCACGCTAAAAGCGCTTCAGAACAGTGGCAGGCTTT
>CBINNO010000062.1:0-18039 GCA_966252055.1 uncultured Rheinheimera sp.
AGGATAACTGTTCAAACCCAAAACTGTCCGGACAGCTTGCCAGCCAGGGCGCGGCCACCAAACAGGCTGCGCGTCCGGATGGCTCGGATTTTTCCGCCAGATTGGCTAGGCTTGCCAGCATCCGAACGGCTGCAGCCAATCCCGTTTACCAAGGTAACTTCGATGAAAATGCAAACTCTGGCGGTTCACGCCGGTCAACAACCTGATCCGTCCACCGGTGCGCTGAATACACCAGTCTATCTGACCAGCACCTACAGCTACGGCACCGCCCAGGAAGGCAAAGACCGCTTTGCCGGCAAAAACCCCGGCTACATTTACAGCCGCTTTGCCAACCCGACGTCCAGCGCGCTGGAGCAAAAACTGGCCGCACTGGAAGGCGCCGATGAAGCCATCGTGGTCGCCAGCGGCATGGCAGCGATCAGCTCTATCGTGTACGCGCTGACGCAGCAAGGCGACGAAGTGGCTTTTATCGACCCGGTTTATGGCGGCACTGACGCTTTCCTGCGCAACACCCTGGTGCGCGCCGGCGTCAAAGTGGTCAGTTATCAGTCCGATGACGATTTTGTCGCCCGTCACAATCCACAAACCCGGCTGGTGCTGTGGGAGCCGGTGACCAATCCGACCTTAAAAGTGATCGACAGCCGCAAAATTATCGAAGTGGCGAAAAAGATTGGCGCCATCACCGTCTGCGACAATACGTTCCTGACGCCAGCTTTGTTTCAGCCACTCAGTATTGGCGCCGATTTGGTGATGCACAGCGGCACCAAATATTTGTCCGGCCATGGCGACATCATCGCCGGCGTTATCGCCGGCAATGGCCCGCTGATCCAGCGGGTGCGCACTGTGGCACTCAAGCATATCGGCGTACCGATGGGCCCGCAGGAAGCGTATTTGCTGCAACGCGGCGTCAAAACGCTGCCGCTGCGGATGCGGGCGCACTGTGACAATGCCCGCGCCGTCGCTGAGTTTCTCGCCGCGCAGCCGCAAGTAGCCACCGTGTATTTCCCAGGCCTTAACAGCCATCCGGGCCATCAGGCGATTGCCGACACCGCCAGCGGTTTTGGCGGCATGGTCGCGCTGGAACTCAATGGTGGCTTTGACGCCTGCGCCCGTCTGCTGGATAACCTGCAGCTGTTTGCCCAGGCGGTCAGTTTAGGCGATTTGGAAAGTCTGGCCTGTCACCCGGCCAGCACCACCCATGCCGCCATGACGCCGGAAGACCGCGCCCGCGCCAACGTCACCGACAAGCTGGTGCGCTTAAGCATCGGTGTCGAAGATATTGATGATTTGCTGGCGGATTTAGCCCAGGCGCTGGCCAAAGTCTGACCCCGCATCCTGGCGCTCGTTGCCAGCCAAAGACCAGACTGAGCCCAACGGCTCAGTCTTTTTTCATCCCGCTCAGCAGCAGATAAAAACGGTGCTGGCTGAGCTCCTGACTGCCCGGACGGGTGGATATAGTGTCAGCAGCACCAAAAACCGCTAACTGACGGTGAAACCCTCTGCATCATATTGATTCATTTAAGATTCAACCAAAGCTACTGCTGTTTTGGCTCACAAAAATTAAAAGATTGTTCAACAACTCCGATTTGTATTCAAAGCATGGCGGGCTGATACTGGCAAGGCTTTGCCCTACCCACAAAAAATACCCAGGAACTGTCATGACAAAAAATTTCAAACCGGCCGCACTGGCTCTGTTGGTCAGCGCCGCGTTGCTGAGCGCCTGCCAACCCGCACCAACCAGCACACAAACCAGCCAGCCACCGGCAGCGGCGGCGAGCGACCAACCAACGCCAGAGGCCGCCAAAGCTTTTATCGCCAAAGCGTCGGAAGAAACCCGCCAGTTGCTGTTGCAGGTAAACCGGGCCGACTGGATCGCCAACACTTATATCACCGAAGACACCGAAGCGCTGTCGGCCGAATTTAATCAGAAACTGACCGAAGCGGTCGTCCGGTTAGCCAACGAGGCGGCCCGCTTTAACGACACACAAGTCGACGCTGACACCCGCCGGCAGCTCGACAAGCTGAAACTGGCTTTGACCCTGGCCGCACCAAAAGATCCGGCCAAAACCGAAGAACTGGCCGGCATCGTCGCCAAACTGAACGGCATGTACGGCAAAGGTAAATACACCCGGGCCGACGGCACTGTGATGGCGCTCGGCGATATGTCGGCACTGATGGCCACTTCGCGCAATTACGACGAACAACTGGAGATGTGGCAAGGCTGGCATAATACCGCCGCGCCGATGAAACCGCTGTATGTTCGCCAGGTTGAACTGGCCAATGAGGGCGCCAGGGAGCTCGGCTATGCCGACACCGGCGTGCTGTGGCGCTCCAAATATGACATGGACGCCGATGCCTTTGCCACTGAGCTGGACAAGCAGTGGAATGCCGTCAAGCCGCTGTACGACGCCCTGCACTGCCATGTGCGCGCGAAACTCGGCGAAAAATACGGCACCGACAAAGTGCCGCAGGATAAGCCCATCCCGGCCCATCTGCTGGGGAATATGTGGGCGCAGGCCTGGGGCAATATTTATGATGTGGTGGCCCCGCAAAATTCCGACCCGGGCTACGACGTGACACAGCTGTTAGCCGCTAAAGGCTATGATGAGCTGAAGATGGTGAAAGGCGCTGAGGGCTTTTTCACTTCTTTAGGCTTTGCACCGCTACCGGAAACCTTCTGGACCCGCTCACAATTCATCAAACCACGCGACCGTGATGTGGTTTGTCACGCCTCCGCCTGGGATTTAGATGCCAAAGACGACTTGCGCATCAAAATGTGTATCCAGAAAACTGGTGAAGAATTTGCGGTGATCCACCACGAATTAGGGCATAACTTCTACCAACGGGCATACAAAGACCAGCCGGTGTTTTATCAGGACAGCGCCAATGACGGCTTCCATGAAGCGATCGGCGACACCATTGCGTTGTCGGTAACCCCTAAATATCTGCAGCAGATTGGCTTGCTGGAGCAGGTCCCGGACGAATCGAAAGATTTAGGTCTGTTGATGAAGATGGCGCTGGATAAAGTGGCGTTTCTGCCGTTTGGTTTGTTAGTGGACCAATGGCGCTGGCAGGTGTTCTCCGGCCAGATCAAACCTGAGCAATACAATCAGGCCTGGTGGCAACTGCGTGAAAAATATCAGGGCGTGCGCGCACCGGTCGAACGGACCGAAGCCGATTTTGACGCCGGCGCCAAATACCATGTGCCGGGCAATACGCCTTATACCCGCTATTTCCTTGCTCATATTCTGCAGTTCCAGTTCCATAAAGCGCTGTGTGACATCGCACAGGACGCAGGTCCGGTGCATCGCTGCTCAATTTACAACAGCAAAGCTGCCGGCACTGCGCTGAATAAAATGCTGGAAATGGGCGCCAGTCAGCCCTGGCAGCAAGCGCTGCAAAGCCTGACGGGCAAGCCGGAAATGGATTCATCAGCCATTCTGGCTTATTTTGCGCCGCTGAAGACGTATCTGGACGAGCAGAACAAAGGTCGCACCTGCGGCTGGTAAACAGCTCACCATCGCAGTGCTGGCCATTTGACGTGGTCAGCACAATGCGGCCGACAGCACAGGGCAATCTTTGGATTGCCCCGTTGCTTTGCACTCAAAGGCCGGCCATTACCACAGCAAGCGGTTCATCCAGCGCAAGCTATCGCTAAGGGCCTGATACTGCAGCCGGACAGGTTCCAGTCAGAATTTGCCGTCGAGCTGCTTTTGCAGCTCCTGTAGCTGCTCTTTACTGAATTTCCCCTTGGCCAGCAGCTTTTTGATCAGTTCAAATTCGTGCCCTTCGCCGGCCACCAGTTTGTGCATCACCACTTTGTCAGTGATCACTTTGACGTCCAGATCCAAATCGCCACCATCCAGCGTTTTGACCAGCACCTGGGGAGAATCGCCGCTTTCCATCTTTTCAATAACGCGACGGACCTTGTCGCGCTTGTCCGCCGGTACTTCGGCCAGCGCCTGCTCCAGTTCAGCTTTTGACTGGCTGCTGTCCCAGCGGAAGGTTTTGCCGTCGTCCTGATTAAGCACCAGCACCTTCGCCTGCTTTTTTTCCACCACGGCCGGTGCCTGTTCCGGCTCAGCCGTCGCCTGGGCACAAGCGCTTAAAGACAACCATAACAGCGGTAACCAAATTGTTTTCTTATTCATATCAATGCTCCTTGAGATATACAGGTCCAGGCCGGGCCTGCCTGCAGGAAATATAGGAAGATTGATGCCAAAAATTTTCTTTATATTTTTCAATACAATAAGAATTCCACCTTGTGTTTTTAAGCAAAATATCCCGAAATGAGGAGATGCGATGCCGCATTTCAGGCATCAGAGAAACCCCTGCAGCGGTGGCGATCGGAAAAAGCCAATATCGTCATAGGTTTATAAGCCAAAGCCGCTCTGGCAGGCTGGCATCAGTTTTGCCCCTTCAGATGGGAACCGTCAGGCCCAGTCTCAATAGAAAAGGAGCCCAGATGTTATTAAATATGCCCAAAGTGCTGTTGCTGGGTGTTTGCAGCCTGTTTGTGCTGATGGGGCTCAGTCAGGCCGTCACCATGTGGTGGTTTCAGCAACAATTGCAGCAGCAACTCAGTGAACAAAGCCAGGCGCTGAGCCGGATCATTCTGGCGCGCACCGCTGAAAAACTGCAGCACCAGTTTGTGTTCAGCACTGCGCCGCAGCTCCAGGTCTTCACCGGTAACCCGGCCAGCGCACCGGACACCCAAGCGCCAGACAAAAAGGCGACGTCACAATCACCGGCCAGAACCGTCAGGCAATTGGAGGTTCGCCACCTGGACAACGGCACCACAGTGATGAAAGTGGATAATCTGCCGGCCCAGGTGTTGCCGGCCGCCACCAGCAGTGCGGCCAGCGAAGTGAGTGCAGGAAGTTCGGTAAGTGTGGGGAGCGCGGCGAGTTCGGCCAGCGCCACAGCGCTGAATGTCGACCTGAAACTACAGCTGGAAAATACGCTGTCCGAGCTGAAACAACCGGGGGCCGGTCAGCAACATTGGGTTCAGCGCTTTCGGCTGGAAAATTCCGATTCGAGCCAACAACTGGTCGGCCAGTATTTGCGGTATCAGTTGCTGGCGCTCGCTCTTTCTATCGTGCTGGCATTGTTGCTGGCCATCTGGCTGGGCGCCCGCCTGCTGCAGCCGCTACAGCAGCTGGTAGGCGGTTTTCGGGCATTGGCACAAGGCCAGGCCGGTATTCAGCTGGATACGACAGCACCACTGGCAGAATACCGCTTTGCCTTACAACAATTTAACCTGGCCAGCCGTGAGCTGGCGGCGCTGCAGGCGCAAAAAACTGAGCTGGCACGCCAGCAACAACTGGTGGAGCTCGGCGAGATCAGCCGCGGCCTGGTGCATGCGCTGCGCAATCCAATCCATACCATGGCGCTGGCGCTGGAACAGCTGGCGACCACCCAGCCACAAGCGGCGCTGCAGCAACTGATCGAACAAAAAATGCAGCACATCAACCGCACACTGACAGCATTACTGACGCTCAGCTGTCAGGGCGTGGATCGCAGCCAGCCGGTGTCGCTGCAGGCGGTACTAAAAGATTTGGCACTGGAGTTTTACCACGCCGGCCTGCAACTGGCTTTGCCAGATGCGCCCTGCCAGTTACCGGCGGCAGAAGCCGAACTGCGTACTATTTTTCATGCCGTGATCAGCAATGCCGTCGAGGCAAGCCCGCAGCCTGGCACTGTGCAGGTGCGGCTGCAGGAATCAGCCGACGCCTTTGTGCTGGAAGTGCAGGACCAGGGCGCCGGTATTGCCCCCGCCTTGTTGCCTCAGCTGTTCGCGCCGCATATCAGCAGCAAAGCGGAGGGCGCCGGCATGGGGCTTTATCTGGCCAAACGGCTGCTGGAGTTGTACTACCGGGGCACTATCGTGCTGGAGAACCTGCCGGCCGGCGGCGTCCGTGCCGGGATCCGGCTGGCCAAAGCTGCGGAGGTGGCCGATGAGTGTTAACGCCTTACATCTGCTGGTGGTCGAGGATGATCACAGTCAGCGCCAATTGGTCAGCGAGTTGCTGGAATCGGAAGGCTACCGGGTCAGCCAGGCCGACGGTGTTGAAGCCGCCGTGCTGCTGTTGGGCCAACACACCGACATCGCGCTGGTATTCAGCGACTGGAAGCTGGGCACTTTATCCGGCCTTGAACTGCTGGATTATGTGAAAAAACAGCAGCTCAGCGCCGGTTTTGTCATCGCGACCGCATATGGTTCAATCGGCCACGCTGTCGACGCTATTCAGGCCGGCGCCGACGATTATCTCAGCAAGCCTTTCAAACGGCAGGAGTTATTGCTGGCGGTCCGCAAAGGGCTGCGCGCCCGCAGTTTGCGCCGGCAAAATCAGCAGCTGGCAGCAGCATTGGGTGAACAACAACAGCTGGTCGACATCATCGGCCACGCACCTTGTATGCAGCAGCTGTTTGGCCGTATTCAGCGTATTTCCGGCACCGATGTCACAGTGCTCATCAGCGGTGAAAGCGGCACCGGCAAAGAGCTGGCAGCGCGTGCGCTGCATCAGTTGTCGCCACGCAAAAACGGCCCTTTTATCGCGCTCAATTGTGGCGCTATTCCGGAAACTCTGGCCGAAGCAGAATTGTTCGGCGCCGAAAAGGGCGCCTACACCGGCGCCAATATCAGCAAAGCCGGCAAGTTTGAAGCGGCCGAAGGCGGCACTTTGTTTCTCGATGAAATTGCCGAGCTGCCGCTCAGTTTGCAGGCCAAACTGCTGCGGCTGCTGCAACAGGGCACCGTCACGCGGCTCGGCAGCCATCAGGAGATCCGGCTGAATGTGCGCATAATTGCCGCCAGCCATCAGGATTTAGCCCAGGCCGTGCGTGCAGGGCGTTTTCGTGAAGATCTGTTTTACCGGCTCAATGTCGTACCGCTGCACATGCCGGCGCTGCGCGAGCGCACCGAAGATATCCCAAGGCTGCTGGACCATTTTCTGCAGCTGTACCAGCAACGTTATCAGTTGCAGGTGCCGCCGCCCGGTAAAACGGCGCTGAAAGCGCTGCTAACCTATCCATGGCCCGGCAATGTGCGGGAGCTGGCCAACCGGCTTGAACGTTATGTGCTGTTGCAGGACGAGCAGGAGCTGCTGAGCGGCATGCAGCAGGCGACTGGTTCAGGCCGCAGCGGTTTTATCTTGCCAGCGGACGGGCTGTGTTTCGAGGCACTGGAAAAAGATTGCCTGCAGCAGGCGTTGCAGGCCTGTCAGGGCAATAAAGCCCAGGCGGCCCGCTTGCTGCAAATGTCCTACAAAGCTTTTTTATACCGGCTGGAGAAGTTTGCCCTATAGCGCTGTCCCGCTCAGGCGGCCAAACTGCGATATACTGTGCAAACCTGTGCGGTCAGTTTGGTCAGGAGAGATAAGATGTTAGCGGTTTATCTGAAGTTTCGGCCCTGGATTTACGGTTTTACCCTGGTCGTGCTGGGGCTTGCCAGTGTCACGCGGCTGGCCCGCGGCGAGCTGGTTGTCGGCGCACTCTTTGCCGGGTTGGTGCTGTTGTTCGTCGCGTTGGATTTATGGTTGTGGCGTCCGGCCCGCCGGCCTCAGCTGGCTGTTTTACTGCCCACCCTGAATCTGTCACATGGTCAGCTCAGTCTGGCCACTTTAGAGGTGGCGCTGCCGGACATAGTCCGCATTGAGACCGGGTTTATCGATCAGAAAAAAGCCTATCTGCTGTTACATCGTTACGAACAGGAACCACAACGGCTGTATTTCCCGACCAGCGAGCTGGAAGGCGTCCGACAGTGGCTGGCGGCCCATCTGGACAGCCGGTTGCTGGCTCAGGCCGATTTCCACTTGTTGTGAATACGACGCCAGCCGGTGTAAGCCAGGCTGGCTAAAGTCACGCCAATCACATCGGCCAGAATGTCGAGCCACTCAAAATTGCGCGCCGGAAATAACAGCTGGCTGCCTTCTTCCAGCACCGCAAATAACAAAGTGCAGACCACGCCAAAATACAAAGTCACAGGCCCCAGCGCCAGCCGGCGGCCCTGACTGGCAACCGTCAGCAGAAACGCCAAAATGCCATACAGCACCACATGGCCTATTTTGTCACCATAAGCGGTATCTGCAACCAACAGCAGAAAATAGTTCGGTTTCCCCTGATCCGCATCCGCGATCACCCACAACAAAAACAACATAAAGGCTGCCGCCGGCACCCAACGCATAAAATCCCCTGTTATCCCAAGCCGAGCTTCTTTGGTCCCTTCGTCCGCTGAAAAAATTCCGATCCGGCTAAACTTTTCTACGTATCTATGCGACCAAGCCACACATTCTCTGAAGGAGTTTCGCAATCATGCCACAGTGGCCAGTCAACACCGAACAAATTCAGGCGCCCGGCTTACGCCAGGCGGGTCAGGTCTTTTTGATCTTCACCCTGGTGATGATCTTTGCCAACGCTTTGTTGTTGATACTGGAGAGCCAGTTGGGCTTGTACAGCTACTTCGCTGCCGCGCCGCTGGAATTGCTCAATCCGATCCGCTGGGTGACTGGATCGGATGTGCCTCAGGGCTGAGTCCAGCGCTCGACGCGGTAGCCAGCAGCCTGCAACAACGCCAACACGCCTTGTTCGCCGGCAAGATGACCCGCACCGACCAGCACCATTTCTTTGTCCTTGTTCGCAAACAGCGCCTCGATCAACGGCACCCACGCCTGATTTCGTTCGACAAACATTTGCCGGTAACTCTCTGGATCTGCCTGTTGCATCGGCTCTAGCAGCTGCTCTGCCAGAAAATCAATATCGCCGCCACGCCAGGCCGTCAGTAACTGATTCAGCAACTGCTCTCCCTGGTTGATATCACTCAGCGCATAGCGGACAAAAGCATCTTCCCGGCCAGCCCCCAGCCCACCCAGTAACTGCAACTGAAACTCCACCGTTTCGAGAAACTGCAGGGTTTTGCCGTCCTGCTTTGCTTTGTCAAACCAATATTGATCGACGCCAGGCGCGCTGAATCCTTGTTGCTTCAGCGCCAGCTGTGTCAGTTGGGCCGCCAGCATGCCGGGCTTAAAACTGTCCACCTGACTGAGCTGCAACTGGAATTTCTGCAACAATGGCTGCAACTGAGCCAGTGTTTCTTTGCTGAGTTTGCTGCTCAGAGTGCTGCCGGCCGGGTACAGCAAATGTTGCTGTATTTGCGCCGTCGCGCTGCCGTCTTGCAGCTTGCCCAGATCCGTCTCCAGCATCAGCAACTGTGTCTGCTGATAGGCGCTGTCAAATTCAACCGGTAACGGATATTGCGCCGGCGTCATCAGATGGATAGTGCCGGCCAGCACGACAAAATCATCACCTTTGCTGACTTTCCAGACTGAACTTTGCGCCTGCACACTGAGGCTGCACAAACAGCCGCATAACAGCATGAACCACTTTTGCATCCCTGATCTCCAAAAAACACAGGCCAGTAAAACTGGCCTGTTGGCATTATTTCTTAATCTTCTGTGGCCGTTGCCAGCCCGTGATCTGCACTTGTTTACTGCGCGCCACCACCAGCTCGTCGGCGGCAACATTTTTGGTCACCACTGAACCTGCCCCCACCGTCGAATTCTGCCCCAGCGTCAGCGGCGCCACCAGCGAGCTGTTGGAACCGACAAAAACACCGTCTTCAATGGTGGTCTGGAACTTGTTAGCTCCGTCATAGTTACAAGTGATAGTGCCGGCACCGATATTCACTTTGCTGCCAATCACTGAATCACCGAGATAAGCCAGATGGTTGGCTTTGGAACCTTTACCCAGCTGGGTTTTCTTCAGTTCAACAAAGTTGCCGACATGGCTGTCATCTGCCAGCACCGAATCAGGACGGATGCGGGCAAAAGGCCCAACCGAACAGCCGGCACCAATAGCAGAAGATTCCACCATGGTATTGGCTTTGATTTCGGTATTGTCGCCGATGCTGCAGTCTTTCAGGATACAGTTGGCGCCAATCACCACGCCATTGCCGAGCACCACTTTGCCTTCAAAAATGACGTTGACGTCGATCATCACGTCCGAGCCCACCGTCACTTCGCCGCGCACATCAATGCGGGCCGGGTCACGCAGATTGGCGCCGTTTAACATCAGCTCTTCAGCTTTACGCGCCTGATAGGCCCGCTCTAACTGTGCTAACTGAACGCGGTTGTTCGCGCCTTCGGTTTCAATCGGATTGGCCGGGTGAGCGGTGGCGATCGCCACGCCTTCCGCATGCGCCATCGCAATAATGTCGGTTAAATAAAATTCGCCCTGCGCATTGTTGTTTTGCAGTTGGCTGAGCCATTGTTTCAGCTGTTTGCCAGGCACCGCCATGATACCGCTGTTCACTTCATTGATTTTCAGTTGTTCGGCATTAGCATCTTTTTGTTCGACAATGCCGACCACTTTGCCATTTTCGCGCACAATGCGGCCATAACCGGTCGGGTTTTGCAAATGGACTGTCAGCACGGCCAAACCGTTGTCGCTGCGCGCCGCCAGCAATTGCTGCAGCGTTTCAACCCGGGTCAACGGCACATCGCCGTACAACACCAACACCACGTCGTCATCGGCAATTTGTGGTACTGCCTGCTGCACTGCGTGACCAGTGCCGAGCTGCTCGGCTTGCAACACCCAGTGCAGCTGCTGCTCGCCAAGGCCAGCTTTGAGCTGTTCAGCGCCATAGCCATACACCAGATTGATCTGCGCGGCGCCAAGCTGGCGGGCAGTATCAATGACATGCTGCACCATTGGGCGCTCGGCCACTTTGTGCAGGACTTTCGGGAGTGCCGATTTCATCCGGGTGCCTTTACCGGCCGCCAGGACCACCACGTTTAATGCCATGTTTGCCAATCCTTTTTCTGTCTGATGCGGCGATTCTAACCGAACAGCAACCGAATAGCAGCCGCACATTTGCCACCATTACTCAGGCCAGTTGCCCCAACGCACGCTGAAACTGTCACCATACAATGATTCATAAACCAACTCGACGCGCAGTGCGGCGGCCAATCGCTGATATTCAGTTTCGCTGAGGTGGCAATCTGCCAGAGTGCGCAACAACATTTGTTGATCGCCCACTTTGTAAAAACCCTGCACGCTGCCAGATCCCAGACAATGTGCTGCCGCCTTGCTCTTTAGTAATGGCCAGATCTGATGGGCACTGCTCAGCGGCTGTTCTTCGAACCAAATCCGCATTGCTTCTATCCTGGCAGGTCCCAGCCCGTTGTTATTGACCAGCAGCTCGAAGCTGATCTGACCATCTGCCGATTTATCGAAATTCGCCTCGAACTGAAACAAAGGCCGCACGCTCAGCCGGTTGTGTTGCTGCAAGGCATAACCCTGCCACAATGAGGTCAGCAGCGCGCATAAAGCCATCATGACACTGCCAAGTGCCGTCCATTTTTCCCAATGAATTTTTTGAGCCGGTTGTTCAGTCGTCATCAGGCAGGACCCTTTGCAAGAGATTCTGACAATATGTCAGGCGAAAAATAGCTTGTAATCAGCAGGTTAACACAGAAGTTCGACAAATAAAAAAGCCACCCGCAGGTGGCTTTTTCAACAAGAAACAACTTACTTCTTGCGCAGTTTCTGGATCAGACGCAACTGGGCAATCGCTTCGGCCAACTGGGCCGCCGCTTCTGCATAGTTGAAGTCGACGCCGGCATGCTGCATCGCTTCTTCGGCTTTTTTCTGAGCCGCGAGCGCTGCCTGCTCGTCCAGGTCTTCCGCACGGATCGCCACGTCGGCCAGCACTGTCACTGTGTGTGGTTGTACTTCGAGTACGCCACCAGCCACATAGATCAGATGCTCTTCACCGAACTGTTTAACAATCCGTACCATACCTGGCTTGATGCCTGTCAGCAGTGGAATGTGGCCAGGCAGAATACCCAGCTCACCTTCGCTACCAGTAACCTGAATGGACTCGACAAGGCCAGAGAAAATTTTCTCTTCGGCACTTACCACGTCCAACTGTACTGTCATCGCCATTTCGCTCTCCTAAAGCTGTAAAATTACAGCTTCTTCGCTTTTTCGATCGCTTCGTCGATAGAACCAACCATGTAGAAGGCTTGCTCTGGCAGGTGATCGAACTCACCGTCCAGGATGCCTTTAAAGCCACGGATAGTATCTTTCAGTGACACGTACTTACCTGGTGAACCAGTAAATACTTCAGCAACGAAGAATGGCTGCGACAGGAAACGTTGGATTTTACGCGCACGGAATACAGTCGTTTTGTCTACTTCAGACAGTTCGTCCATACCCAGAATCGCGATGATATCTTTCAGTTCTTTGTAACGTTGCAGCACTGACTGCACGCCACGAGCCACTTCGTAGTGTTCTTTACCGATCACCAGTGGGTCCAGCTGACGTGAAGTTGAGTCCAGCGGATCGATCGCAGGGTAGATACCCAGCGCAGCGATGTTACGGCTCAGTACTACTGTCGCGTCTAAGTGCGAGAACGTCGTTGCTGGTGACGGGTCAGTTAAGTCGTCCGCAGGTACGTAAACGGCCTGGATAGACGTGATAGAACCTGTCTTGGTTGAAGTGATACGTTCTTGCAGAACGCCCATCTCTTCCGCCAGTGTAGGCTGGTAACCTACCGCTGAAGGCATACGGCCCAGCAGTGCAGATACTTCAGTACCGGCCAGCGTGTAACGGTAGATGTTGTCGACGAAGAACAGAACGTCACGGCCTTCATCACGGAACTTCTCTGCCATGGTCAGACCGGTCAGTGCCACGCGCAGACGGTTTCCTGGCGGCTCGTTCATCTGGCCATAAACCAGTGATACTTTGTCCAGAACGTTGGAGTCGTTCATTTCGTGGTAGAAGTCGTTACCTTCACGGGTACGCTCACCTACACCAGCGAATACTGAATAACCGCTGTGCTCGATCGCGATATTACGGATCAGCTCCATCATGTTTACGGTTTTACCTACACCGGCACCACCGAACAGACCAACTTTACCACCTTTGGCGAACGGACAAACCAGGTCGATAACCTTGATACCCGTTTCCAGCAGCGCGTTTGAAGCAGCCTGATCTTCGTAACTTGGTGCAGCGCGGTGGATTGACCAACGCTCTTCTTCACCGATTGGACCCGCTTCGTCGATCGGCTCGCCCAGTACGTTCATGATACGGCCCAGCGTCGCTTTACCGACCGGCACTTCGATTGGACGGCCAGTGTTGGTGACAACGATGCCACGACGCAGACCATCAGTTGAACCTAACGCGATAGCACGGACAGTACCGCCACCGAGCTGCTGCTGAACTTCCAGCACCAGACCAGACAGGTCGCCGCCTTCTACTGTTAACGCGTCATAGATGCCAGGTACCGATTCTTGTGGAAAGTCGATATCCACAACGGCGCCAATGATTTGGACTACCTTACCTTGACTCATGTTAATTCCTCTAATTTCTCAAACCTTTAACCAAGGCATTAAACCGCAGCAGCACCAGAAACGATTTCGCTCAGTTCCTGCGTGATGGCTGCCTGACGCGCCTTGTTGTAAACCAGTTTCAGCTCGTCCATCAGGTTGCCGGCGTTGTCGGTTGCAGCTTTCATCGCTACCATCCGAGCCGCCTGCTCGCTCGCCGCGTTTTCCACGACGCCCTGATAAACCTGAGACTCAATATAACGATCCAGTAATTTATCCAGGATAACCTTTGGATCTGGCTCGTAAATGTAGTCCCAGCTATGTGATCTGGCTGACAGCTCTGCTTTTGGTAAAGGTAAGAGTTGCTCGATCACCGGGTCCTGTTTCATCGTGTTGACGAACTTGTTGTAAACCACATACAAGCGGTCAATTTTGCCTTGCTCGTAAGCATTCAGCATGACACGAACAGACCCGATGACATCAGCCAAACGGGGTGTATCGCCTGAACCCGATTGCTGTGCCAGCACTTTACCGCCAAAACGCTTAAAGAACGCCGTCGCTTTGTTACCAATCACGGCAAACTCAGCATTGACGCCTTTGTCTTTCCACGCTTTCAGCTCTTGTGCCACACGCTTGAATTCGTTGGTATTCAGGCCGCCGCAAAGACCACGGTCAGTTGAAATCACAATGTAGCCGACACTTTTCACGTCCCGCTCAGTTAAGAACGGATGACGGTACTCGATGGTGCCGTTTGCGATATTCCCGATGACTTTGCGCATAGCTTCAGCGTATGGACGGCTTTGAGCCACGCGGTCTTGCGCTTTGCGCATTTTACTGACCGCGACTTTTTCCATAGCGCTGGTGATCTTACGAGTATTGTTAATACTCCCGATCTTACTTTTTATCTCTTTAGCGCCGGCCATGACTAATCTCCGAAAATTTCAACGAAGGGTGGTGCTGCCACCACCCGTTACCATCACCTGATTACCAGGCTTGAGTCGCTTTGAACTTCTCAATCGCGCCTTTGATAGTGGCTTCGATTTGGTCGTTGTAGTTACCGGTTTTGTTCAGATCAGCCATGAACGCGCTGTGCTCTGCGTGCATATAAGCCAGCAGGGCTGCTTCGAAGTCCAGGATCTTGGCAACTTCGACGTCTTTCATAAAGCCTTTCTCGATAGCGAAGATAGAAACACCCATATCAGCCACGCCCATTGGCGCGTACTGCAGCTGCTTCATCAGCTCTGTAACCTTCTGACCGTGTTCCAGCTGAGCACGGGTTGCATCGTCCAGGTCAGATGCGAACTGCGCGAACGCAGCCAGTTCTGAATACTGAGCCAGTGCCAGACGGATACCGCCACCGAGTTTTTTGATGATTTTGGTCTGAGCCGCACCACCAACCCGCGATACCGAAATACCCGCGTTTACTGCAGGACGGATACCGGCGTTGAACAGGCCAGTTTCTAAGAAGATCTGACCGTCGGTGATTGAGATCACGTTGGTTGGAACGAACGCAGAAACGTCGCCGGCCTGGGTTTCGATGATTGGCAGCGCGGTCAGAGAACCGGTTTTGCCTTTCACTTCGCCATTGGTCAGACGCTCTACATAATGTTCGTTAACACGTGATGCACGCTCCAGCAGACGGCTGTGCAGATAGAACACGTCGCCTGGGTAAGCTTCACGACCTGGTGGACGACGCAGCAACAGAGAGATCTGACGGTAAGCAACAGCCTGCTTAGACAGGTCATCGTATACGATCAGTGCATCTTCACCGCGGTCACGGAAGTATTCGCCCATGGTACAGCCAGAGTATGGCGCCAGGAACTGCAGTGCGGCCGCTTCAGAAGCAGAAGCCACCACCACAATAGTGTGGGCGAGGGCATTGTGCTCTTCCAGCTTACGCACGACGTTTGCGATGGTCGAAGCTTTCTGACCGACACAAACATAGATACATTTTACGCCAGTGGTTTTCTGGTTGATGATGGCATCGATCGCCAGCGCTGTTTTACCAGTCTGACGGTCACCGATGATCAGCTCACGCTGACCACGGCCGATTGGGATCATCGCATCGACTGATTTGTAGCCAGTCTGCAGTGGCTGATCAACCGATTGACGGTCGATAACGCCTGGTGCGATTTTCTCTACCGGTGCAAAACCAGCTGCTTCGATTGGACCTTTACCGTCGATTGGCTCACCCAGGGTGTTGACCACACGACCCAGCAGGCCTGGGCCTACCGGAACTTCAAGGATACGGCCAGTCGCTTTGACTTTGATACCTTCACGCAGATCCGCATAAGGACCCATCACAACGGCACCGACCGAGCTGCGCTCTAAGTTCAGTGCGATTGCGTAACGGCTGCCAGGAAGCTCGATCATCTCACCCTGCATACAGTCAGCCAGACCGTTGATGCGGATGATACCGTCTGTTACAGAGACGATAGTACCTTCGTTGCGAGCTTCACTGACAACTTCAAACTGCTCAATACGTTTTTTGATCAGTTCAGAGATTTCAGTGGAATTCAGTTGCATTGCTCTAATCCCCAATTATGACTGCAGCGCAGTGGCTAAACGGTCTAACTTACCGCGAACTGAGCCATCGATGACCATGTCACCGGCTTTGATTAACATACCGCCGACTACTGTCGGGTCTACGCTACAGTTCAGCTTAACTTTGCGGGCTAAACGCTGTGATAACGCCGCGATCAGTTTGTCCTGCTGGGCAGTGCTCAGAGTCGTAGCAGAAACTACATCAACAGTGGTCTCTTTTTCGTACTCGGCTTTTAACACCAGATAACCGTCAAACACGGCAGGTAATGCCGCCAGACGCTGGTTTTCTGCCATCACTTTAATCAGGTTCTGACCGTGTGCGTTCAGCTGCTCGCCACAGACCTGGATAAAAAAGGCTGCCTGTGCTTCGGCAGCGCTGTTGCTGTGCAGGCGCTCGGCGACCGCTGGATTTTTTGCCACTTCCGCAGCAAAAAACAGCATGTCAGCCCAGGCCGCCAAAGCGTTTTGTTCGACCGCAAAGTCGAACGCCGCTTTGGCATAAGGACGAGCGACATTCGTCAGTTCAGACATGGCTCTTCCTCTTTACAGTTCTGCAACCAGTTTTTCCAGGATGTCGCTGTGAGCAGCTTCATCAATTGAACGTTGAAGAATCTTCTCAGCACCAGCCACTGCCAGCGCAGCGACCTGCTTACGCAGCTCTTCTTTCGCCCGGATGCGTTCAGCTTCGACTTCAGCCTTCGCCTGCGCCAGGATTTTCTCCCGCTCAGCCTGTGCCTTGACCGCAGCTTCTTCAATGATCTGCGCTTCGCGTTTTTTCGCCTGGTCAATCAGAGCAGAAGCCTGCGCTTTTGCTTCAACCAGCTGTTGTTTCGCTTTCTCTTGCGCCAACCGCAGGTCTTGTTCAGCGCGATCGCTCGCCGCTAAACCTTCTGCGATTTTTTGCTGACGAGCTTCAATTGCGCCGATGATGGGTGGCCATACAAACTTCATACAGAAGAGTACGAACACCACAAACGCGATTAACTCACCAATGAGAGTGGCGTTAATATTCACGACCGCTTCTCCTTAAATAACCTGAGTAAATGTTCTGGTTCGCGTCCAATTACATTGCGAACAGCATGTACAGCGCGATAGCAACACCGATCATCGCGATGGCGTCGATCAGACCTGCTACAACGAACATTTTACCTTGCAGGCTAGGAGCCAGCTCTGGCTGACGAGCTGCAGACTCGAGGAATTTACCGCCCAGAGTACCGAAGCCGATTGCAGTGCCCAGTGCACCTAAACCGATTAACAGGGCAACTGCGATCAGTTTTAAACCTAATACCATTTCCATGATGTTCTCCAAGTTACTAATGTTAAAGTTAAAGTTAAAAAGAAACCGTTATTAATGATGCTCGTGCGCCATGCTCAGATACACCACCGTCAGGATGGTGAAAATAAACGCCTGCAGCGGGATAACCAGCAAGTGGAACACAGCCCAGACGAAATGCATTGGCAGCTGATATAAACCTGTCATCGCGATCAGGATGAAAATCAGCTCGCCGGCGTACAGGTTACCGAATAACCGCAGCGCCAGTGACAGAGGCTTGGCCAGCAGAGCTACAACTTCCAGAATGAAGTTGAACCAGTATAACCAAGGCGTATTGAACGGCTGAGTGGTCAGTTCTTTGATAAAACCGCCGACGCCTTTCATTTTGATTGAGTAGTAAATCATCAGGATAAACACACCCAGCGCCAGCGCGATGGTCATGTTCAGGTCTGTAGTTGGCACAGCTTTCATGTAGATGTGATGTGGATCATGTCCCATGGCAGCACCAATCTGTTGGGCAGTCCATGGAATAAAATCAACCGGCACTAAGTCCAGCAGGTTCATCAGCAATACCCAGACAAAAATTGTCAGTGCTAGTGGGGCAATGAGCGGATTTTTGCCATGAAAAGTACTTTTAACTGTGTTTTCAATGAATTCAACCACCATTTCAACGGCACATTGCCATTTAGTGGGGACACCGGCGTTGGCGGTTTTCGCCACTGCGCGGAAAGAGAACAGGAAAATCAATCCCATAAAGATTGACCAGCCTAAGGTGTCAACGTGAACGGTCCAAAAACCTTCGCCGACGCTCCAGTTGGTCAGGTGGTGGGTAATATAGTCTTTGCTCGTAAGCTCACCAGATGCCATCGTTAGTCCCAATTATCGTAGTTAATC
>CBINNO010000063.1:0-17780 GCA_966252055.1 uncultured Rheinheimera sp.
TTTTGCGACAGGTTCAGTTGTTGGCTTAGTTTCTGGCTTTGCGCGCTCAGTTGATGTTCGGGGCTGCTCAGCAGCAATTGCACCAGCTGGCGCTGTTGCAATGGCAGGCTCACGGCTGGGCTTAAAGCTCTGAGCGTCAACAAAATCTGGCTGCCGATCGATTCTAGCTGGACCTGCAGTCTTGCCTCGCGCGGTGTTTGAGCCTGGTTGCCAAAGCCGGCCGCCTTTGGCGCGGCAGTATTGTCTGCCAAAACGGACGCTGACACATTTGCTGATTGCGCGGAAGACTGCGCTGGCAACGGCCGGGCGCTTGTCTGGGAAGAAAGCGTGGGCGAAGCCGGCTGTTGGCTGACGAATGTCGGGCTGGTTGGTGTCTGCAACTGCGGGTTGACTGAGGCCTGGCTTGCCGCAGCTGTTGTCTGGGATTGTGGCGGCTGACCGACGCTGGTGGTTTGTACCGCGGTGCTGGTCAGCAGCGTTTGCTGGGTACTTTGCAACACTTGCTGCGCCACTTGTACCGGGATTTGCGCCTGCAGCTGACCTTGTGGCGTCTGGATCTGCAGCCGGGCGCTGTCATCACTGCCTATTTTCAACAGCGCCTGATACAGCTGTGACGGGTCAAGCCGCAGCTGCAGTTCAGGTTTCTGGGTGCTGCCGATACGCAGCAGGCTGTCGATATTGATCTGGTTCATATTTCAGGCGCTTGGCATAGTCAAAGGGTTATAGCGCATTCGTATTCTAACGCCAATGTGCTAATATGCCCGCGTTTTTTTCCAAGCCACAGGACCTGCTATTTGATGCTGTTGTCTGCCCGTCAGTTAAGTTGCCTGCGTCAGGACAGAGTGCTGTTCAGTGCGCTGGATTTGCAATTGGCGGCGGGGGAAGTGCTGCAAATCGCGGGCCGCAATGGTGCCGGCAAAAGCAGCCTGCTGCGTATTCTGGCTGGTATCGCGCAGCCGGATGATGGTGCGCTGTTTTACCAGCAACAACCCGTTGATGATGCGGCGGACGATTACGCCGCAGATTTATGTTTTATCGGCCATCTGGCCGGCGTGCAGCCACAGCTGACTGCTTTGGAAAACCTGGCGTTCTGGCGCCAGTCTTTTGACCTCAAAGCCGCAGACGACTGGCAATTGCTGGCTGATTTGGGGCTGGCTGGCCTGGAGGATATTCCTTGTCAGCAACTGTCGGCCGGTCAGCAGCGGCGGGTGTCGCTGGCGCGGCTCTGGCTGACTTCAGCGCGCATCTGGATTTTAGATGAGCCTTTTACGGCGCTGGATGTCAGTGCGATAGCGCAGTTGCAGCAGTTGCTGAGCCGGCATTGCCAGGCCGGTGGCGCTGTGCTGCTGACCACCCACCAGCCGATTGAAGTGCCTGCTGTGACCGTGCGCCAGCTTTATCTGGAGTATCGCTGGTGACGACTCACGCGGCTGTGTACCGCGCCACGCTCAAACGAGAGCTGAAATTACTGGCGCGCCAGAAAGCAGACTGGATCAATCCACTGCTGTTTTTTGTCATTGTGCTGACCCTGTTTCCGCTTGGCATTGGCGCCAAACCGAATTTATTGCGTGAAATTGCGCCCGGTATTATCTGGATTGCCGCGTTGTTGTCGGTTTTACTGGGGGCTGAGCGCCAGTTTCGCCAGGATTACCGCGACGGCGTGCTGGAGCAACTGGTCGCCGCCCGTGCGCCTTTGCTGGGCTACAGTCTGGCCAAAATCACCGCCGGCTGGCTCGGCAGTGGTTTGCCGCTGATTTTGTTGTCGCCGCTGTTGGCATTGTTTTTGGGGCTCAGCAGTGACGCGCTACTGGCGGTGGTGCTGACATTGCTGCTCGGTACTCCGCTGCTGAGCCTGCTGTCAGCGCTTGGCGCGGCTTTGACTTTGTCGGCCGACAAAGGCGGAATTTTGTTGGCCTTAGTGATCCTGCCTTTGTATATTCCGTTACTGATTTTTGCCAGCGCGGCAGTCGAGCAAGCCAGTTTTGGCCTTGGCTATCAGGCGCAGCTGGCCGTGCTGGCCGCCTTATTATGTCTGGCGTTGGCGTTGGTGCCTGTGGCCGTACTCAAAGCATTAAAATTGAACGTGGGGTGATATGTTTAAGTGGCTTGATCCTTATGCCAAACCGCAGGTGCTGTTTCAGACCCTGGCGTGGTGGCAGCGGCTTTTAATGCCGTCAGCCGTGCTGACGCTGGTGGTCGGCATCATCTGGGGGCTGGGATTTACTCCGGCCGATTATCAACAAGGTGATTCTTACCGCATTATTCATCTGCATGTGCCGGCGGCCATCTGGTCGATGGGTGCTTATGCCTGGATGGCGATTGCCGCTTTTGTGGCTTTAGTCTGGCAGGTCAAAGTGGCGCAGTGGGCGATTGGCGCCATTGCGCCTATTGGCGCTGTCTTTACGCTGATTGCGCTCTTTACCGGCGCCGCCTGGGGCAAACCGATGTGGGGCACCTGGTGGGTATGGGATGCGCGGCTCACTTCAGAGCTTATCCTGTTGTTTTTATACCTGGGCGTGATGGCGCTGCAAAATGCCTTTAATGACCGCAGCACCGGCGACAAAGCGGCGTCTTTGCTGGCGGTGGTGGGCGTGGTGAACTTACCGATCATTCACTTTTCCGTTGAATGGTGGAACACGTTACATCAGGGCGCCACTATCACTAAATTTGCCAAACCTTCGATAGACCCTTCGATGTTGTGGCCTTTGCTGCTGTGTGTTCTGGGATTTGCGCTGTTATTCGGCGCGCTGACCTGCCTGCGGTTGCGTACGGCTATTTTGCAGCATGAACAGCACAGACCCTGGGTGCGGCAGTTTGTCGGAGCGCAGCATGCCTGAATTTAATTTTGCATCTTTTGGCGATTTTATCGCGATGGGCGGTTACGGTTTTTTTGTCTGGTTGTCATTTGGCGGCTCTGTGGCCGTCTTGTTGGCGCTTTATGTGTACAGCAAGCTGCAGTATCGCCAGTTTATTCGTGATCAGGCCAAGGCTCAGGCCCGGGAAGCGCGGGTCCGTCAACAGCAACAACGGGAGCACTCATGAATCCACGTCGTAAACAGCGGTTGTATGCCGTCAGTGCAGTGGTGTTGTTATTAGGCGGTGGTATCGCGGCGATGTTGTATGCCCTTAATGAGAACGTCGACCTGTTTTATACGCCGTCACAGCTGGTCGATGGACTGGGTGCTGACAAGAAAAAACCAGTGGTCGGTCAGCGTTTGCGCATTGGCGGTATGGTGGTCAAAGGGTCGGTGCGCCGCGATGATCACAGCCTCAAAGTCAGTTTTGATTTAGTGGATACAGGCCCGATAGTGACAGTGCATTACGACGGCATCCTGCCGGATTTATTCCGCGAAGGGCAGGGCATTGTTGCGCAAGGCACTTTGCTGGATGCCACCAATATCCAGGCCAGCGAAGTGCTGGCCAAACACGACGAAGAATACATGCCGCCGGAAGTGGCCGAAGCGGTCAAAGGTATTAAACATGTGGCGCCGGCCAAAACCTATCCGGCAGGAAGTCAGCCATGATTGCAGAAGCCGGACATTTAGCCCTTTGTTTTGCTTTCGTCATTTCACTGGCGCTGGCGATTTTCCCGCTGTACGGCAGTTATAAAGGGGCGGCGGGCCCGGTGCTGCTGGCCCGGCCGTTGTCGTTGCTGCTGTTTATTGTCACTGCATTTTCGTTCTGGGCGCTCAGTTACGCTTTTTGGATCAATGATTTTACCGTGGCTTATGTCGCCAATCATTCCAACTCGCTGTTGCCCTGGTATTACCGCCTGACCGCTGTGTGGGGCTCGCATGAAGGCTCAATGCTGATGTGGGTGCTGATCCTTGCGCTGTGGATTGCCGCGGTGGCGCTGTTTTCGCGCAGCCTGCCGCTGATCCTGCAAGGCCGTATTCTGGGGGTGATGGGCTGGATTGCGCTCGGTTTTTACGCCTTTGTGCTGCTGATGTCGAACCCCTTTGAACGCACCTTGCCGTTCTTCCCGGTCGATGGCCGGGATTTAAATCCGCTGCTGCAGGATTTTGGCATGATAGTGCACCCGCCACTGCTCTATATGGGCTACGTGGGTTTTGCGGTCTCTTTTGCTTTTGCCATCGCCGCGCTGTTGGGTGGCCGTTTTGATGCCAACTGGGCGCGCTGGGCCCGGCCCTGGACGCTGGCTGCCTGGCTGTTTCTGACACTTGGGATCATGCTCGGCAGCTGGTGGGCTTATAACGAGCTGGGCTGGGGCGGCTGGTGGTTCTGGGATCCGGTCGAAAACGCATCCTTTATGCCCTGGCTGGTCGGCACGGCGTTGCTGCACTCTTTAGCGGTGACCGAAAAGCGCGGCACTTTTAAATCCTGGACTGTGCTTTTGGCCATTGCGGCCTTTTCACTCAGTTTGTTGGGCGCGTTTTTGGTGCGCTCCGGTGTACTGGTGTCGGTGCATGCCTTTGCCACCGACCCCAGCCGTGGCATGTTCCTGCTGGTGTTTCTGTTGCTGGTGATTGGCGGCTCTTTGCTGCTGTATGGCCGGCGGATGCAGGCGGTGCGCTCGCAAGCGCGTTATCAGCTGTTTTCGCGTGAAGTGCTGCTGTGGGGCAATAATATTTTCCTGCTGACTGCCACGCTGGTGGTATTTCTCGGCACTTTATATCCGCTGTTCCACAAAGAGCTGGGGCTGGGTTCCATTTCGATTGGCGAGCCGTTTTTTAACTCGATTTTTTATATTCTGAGTATTCCGTTTGCACTGCTGCTTGGCCTTGGTCCCTGGGTGCGCTGGAAACAACAACAGTGGCAGCCGCTGCAAAAACCGCTGGCGCTCTGGGCTCTGGCGGCGCTGGTGCTGGCGCTTGGCACTGTCAGTTTGTATCAGACGCCGCAATTGAATCTGGCGCTGATCGGTCTGTTGCTGGCGGCCTGGGTGACGATGTCGACCATCGGTGAAATTCAGCAAAAAGCGGTGCAGCTTGGTGGCGTGCCGGGCCTGTTTAAATTGCAGGCCAGCCACTGGGGCATGGTGCTGGGGCATCTTGGTTTTGCCGTGCTGGTGGTCGGTATCGCGATGACCAAAACCTTCAGTGTCGAAAAAGATGTGCGGATGAAAATCGGCGACACTGTGGAGCTGAACGACTATCACTTCCGCTTAACCGAAGTTTATCCGCTCAACGGCCCCAACTATGGCGGCCAGGCGGCTGAGCTGGAAGTGTATCTGGACGGCGAAAAAGTCACCCATTTGCATGCGGAAAAACGTTTCTACCCAGTCAGCCGCGCCGTGATGACTGAAGCAGCGGTGCATGCCCGTTTAAGCCGTGACTTATATGTCGCACTCGGCGAAGAGTTGCCGGGGCCGAGCTGGGCGCTGCGGGTGTATGTCAAACCTTATGTGCGCTGGATTTGGCTTGGCGGCATCCTGATGGCGCTTGGTGGGCTTTGTTCACTGCTGGATAAAAGGTATCGCCGCCATAAGCCGCAAAGCGACGTGAATCCAGCCGCGGGCGCTGCACAGGCTGTGGAGAGCAATCATGCGTAAACCCTTGTTTTATCTGCCACTGGCTGCGTTTTTATTGTTGTCGTTGTTTTTGTTAAGCGGGCTTTTTTCCAACCCGCGTGACCATGGCTCGGCCCTGTTGCAAAAGCCGCTGCCGGCTTTCAGTTTGCCGGATTTAGCCAATCCGGCACGGCAAGTGAGCGCAGCAGAGCTTAAAGGCAAAGTCACTTTGCTCAATGTCTGGGGCCTTTGGTGCCCGACCTGTAATGCCGAGCTGGCGTTTCTGACTGAACTGCGCCAGCAAGACGTGCCGATCATCGGGCTTTATTATGTGCAGCCGGTTGATGCTGATTTTGGTGATGTATTTGATATCAACAAGTTACAGCAGGATGTGGCGAAAAAACTGGCCGAGCAGGGCGACCCTTATGCGCTCAATATCGTCGATGAAAAACGCAGCTTGATTTTCGACTTAGGTGTGACCGGTGCGCCGGAAACTTTTATCGTCGACGCCAACGGGGTGATTCGTTTTCATCATATTGGCGATATTAATCCGCAGAACTGGCCGGCGCTGCAGGCGGTTTATCAGCAGCTCGTCAAAGAGCAGGAGGCTGGGGGTGCTTAAGCGACACGCTTTACTCTTCAGCCTGCTGCTGAGCGTCATGGCCAGCATGGCAGGCGCCAGCGAAGATCTGATTTCGCTCCAGGACCCGGCGCAGCTCAAGCTGTATCGGGAGCTGACCGCTGAACTGCGTTGCCCAAAGTGTCAAAACCAGAACATCGCCGACTCCAATGCGGTAGTGGCGGTTGATATGCGGCAAAAAACGCTGGAACTGGTGCGGCAGGGACAGGACCGCGAGCAGGTGATCCACTATATGAAAGAGCGCTACGGCGACTTTGTGCATTATCAGCCGCCACTGCAACTGTCGACCATCTGGTTGTGGCTGCTGCCGGTATTCGCGGTGCTGGCGCTGGCGCTGACTGTGGTAAGACGCAGTAAAGCCGGCGAAGCCCTTGCGCTTAATGAGCAGGCCGCCGCGCAGACTGAACAAGCGGCCGCCGGCAATGCACCTGCTGACAGCGCCGTGCCGGATGCTGGCCAGTCGCTTGAACAGGAACTGCAAAAGATGATTGAACAGGCGGCTGTGCGCGCCAGTCAGCGGAGTAAAGACTGATGTTGCTGAATTTAGTGTGGATAGCGCTCGCCATCACGCTGCTTTGCGTGTTGTTTTTGTACTGGCCGCGGCAGATGAAACCCGGTCAGCAGCTTGACAGTAAAACACTGTTTGCCGAAAAACTGGTGCTGCTGGAAGATGCCCTGGCGCAAGGGGAATTGTCCGAAGCTGATTTCGCGCTGGCAGCCGCTGAGCTCAAAGCGCAGTTTCTGGCGCCTTTGCCGGATGCAAAGCAATTGGGCGGACAGCAACGCCGTGGCACCCTGGCCGCGCTGCTGTTGATTGTGCTCGGCACGGCGTTGACCTACGGTCTGACCGGTCAGTATCGCGAGCTGCAGCACTGGGAACAGGCGCAGCAAAATCTGACAGCTTTTGGCGAGCGGGCACTGCTGGGCAAAGGCGAGCCGCTGTCTGAAGAAGAGTTGTCGCAGTTTGCGCTCGGCCTTCGCACTAAGCTGGCGACCAGTGGCGATGACGCCGTCGCCTGGTTTGTGCTGGGCCGCATCTGGTTCAGTCAGGGCCAGGTGCAGGAAGCCATCGAAGCCTTTGAAAAAGCGCTGACGATGACGCCAGAGCGCACTAATCTGCTGATTAGTTATGCTCAGGCACTGCTGGTTGAAAGCAGTGAGGAGAGCGTACAAAAAGCAGCCAGGAGCCTTGGCATTGTGCTCGGCAAGGAGCCTGGCAACGTCGATGCCTTGTCGATGCTGGCGCTGATTGCCGAACAACGCGGCGACACCAAAGAAGCTGTCGCAGCCTGGCAAGTCTTGCTGGAGCAACTGCCAGCCAACGACCCGCGTCAAAGCCAAATTGTGCAGCGTCTGCAAAAACTAGAGCAGGGTGAAGCTGTGCCTTCGCAAAACGCAGTCGCAGCCTCCGACAGCAAAGCGGATGCGCCGGCCGCAGCAGGCCCGGTGATTGTGCTCGAACTGACCATTCCGGCCGACGTGGCGGCAGCCAACGCTGGTGCCACTTTGTTTGTGTTTGCCCGTGCGACCGAAGGCATGCCGTTGCCGGTGGCCGCGCAAAAACTGGCGCTTAGTGCCGGGACTTTGCAGATCCGGCTCGATGACAGCCACGCCATGCAACCGGGCTGGAACCTGTCGGCTGTCAAAGCGGTCACAGTAGGGGCCCGTATCAGCCGCAGTGGTTCTGCCACGCCGGATCCGGCCGATGTACAGCTGAAGTCTGAGCCGCTGACTCTGCAAGCCGGAGAGCAGCAGATCAGGCTGAGTTTCAGCGCGCAGCCTTGAACGCAGCCTGCCATGGCTGAAATAAATAAAACATATGATCTGACAGCTGGCGCCGGAGTATAATCTGGCGCTTTGTTTTGATTGCAACAGGACGCAATATGCATTTATTCAGAACTTCCGTCACACTGCTGGTGCCCGTTTTACTGCTGTTACTGAGCGGTTGTGCCAGCAAACCAGAAAGCGGGCAGGCGGCCGTCAATGACCCGCGTGACCCGATTGAATCTTTAAACCGCAAGACCTGGACCTTAAACTACGAATATCTGGACCCTTATTTGCTGCGTCCGGCTACTGTCGGTTATATGACAGTGACGCCTGATCCGGTGCGCCAGGGCCTGTCGAATATAGTGCAAAACCTGGACGAGCCGGCCAGTTTCCTCAATGGCGTGTTGCAGGGCAAACCCCGCAGTTCGGCGATTTCCGCTGGTCGTTTTCTGGTGAACAGCACGGTCGGTGTGCTCGGCTTTTTTGATGTCGCCAGCCATTTTGACCTGCAGCGTCAGAACGAAGACTTCGGTCAGACACTGGGCGTCTGGGGCATCGGCCATGGTCCTTATGTGATGGTGCCGGGCATGGGGCCCACCACAGTGCGCGATGCCACCGGCCGGGTGGTCGACAATCTGTATTTCCCGATGCAACTGCTCAACACACCGCTGACCATTGGCAAGTTTGTCATTGGCGCTTTAAGTGGTCGTGAGCAGCTGATGGCACAGGAAAAGCTGCTGAACGATTCGCTTGACCCTTATGCTTTTGTCCGCGACGCCTATTTCCAGCGCCAGGATTACCAGCAATATGACGGCAACCCGCCACAAGCTGAGGTGGATGACGAAGCGCTGGAAGCTTTTATCGAATAACTTTTCTGTTGCAGGGCGGGGCCGGACCAGCGGCGCCGCCCTTTTCATTTCCGGCTGACTGCGGTATAAACGGCAGCTGAATACCCGTAAATCCCACGTTTTATAATTATTAGAAACAGGAAATCATCATGACTTTATCCCCTGTGTACAAGACGCAGCCGGCGCTGCTGTGTCTGTCAGAAGGCCGGAGTGTGCAATGAATTCACCGGCAAAACAATTTGATACGCTGTGGGGCCACCCACGACCGCTCTGGATGCTGTTTATGGCAGAATTCTGGGAGCGTTTTGCATTTTATGGCATTCGTTGGGCTTTAACGCTCTATATCGTTGCACAGTTTTATGACGGCAATGCGGCCGGCGAAGCCGATGCCAGCCGTTATTATGGTGCTTATCTGGCGCTCGTTTACGCGACAGCGATTTTTGGTGGATATGTCGCTGATCGGGTGATTGGCTACCAGCGCTCTATTCTTCTGGGCGCGGTGGTGATGTCGATTGGTCTGTTCATGATCATGATCCCGAGCCTCAATCTGTTTCTGCTGGGCCTCGCGGTAATCGTGGTGGGTAACGGGTTATTCAAGCCGAATATCTCCTCTTTGGTCGGTCAGCTGTACGAGCAGGGCGACGACAGACGCGACCGCGGTTTCACTATTTTCTACATGGGGATTAACCTCGGCGGTATGTTGTCACCGCTGGTGACAGGCTGGCTGGCCAGCGAAATCTTCGGTACGCCGCAGCACCAGAACTATAAAGCGGTGTTTGGTGCTGCGGGTGTTGGCATGATTTTAAGTACCATCTGGTTCTATCTGGGCCGTGCCCAGTTAAAAGGCATCGGCGCGGTGCCGGAAGACAAACCAGCGGGCAAGATGCTGGCTTATGTCATCGCCGGGATCGTGGTTGCGGTGCCTGCGGTCTACTTCCTGATGGCCGGTATGGGTGCACAGACGCTGGCCTGGGTGCTGGGCGCTCTGTTTATCATTGTGGCTGGCATGCTGCTGATGGAAGGCAAACAAAACGGCACTATCCAGCTGCACCGGGTTTATGCCCTGTTGTTGTTGTTTGGTTTTAACGTCACCTTCTGGATGTTCTTCGAGCAGGCTGGCAGTTCTTTTAACTTCCTGGCGCAGAATCTGGTCAATCGTGATGTGTTTGGCGATGCCAGCTTTATTTTCCCAACCGGCTGGTTCCAGTCCATCAACTCACTGGCGATTATTGTGTTTGCGCCCATTATCAGCTTTATCTGGTATCTGACAGCGACCCGCAAAAAAGAGCCGACCATCCCATTCAAATTTGGCCTGGGGCTTTTGGGCAACGCGTTGGGTTTCCTGGTGCTGATGTTTGCGCTGACCAATCTGGTGGATGGCAATGGACTCATTCCGATGTGGCCACTGGTGCTGTGTTATGTGCTGCAGTCGGTTGGTGAACTTTGCCTGTCGCCGATTGGCCTGTCGATGGTGACCAAGCTGGCGCCGGTGCGTTTTGTTGGCCTTGCGATGGGCGCCTGGTTCCTGTCGGTGGCGACCGGTAATAACCTGTCGGGACTGCTTGCCGGCGAAATTTCCGGTGAAAGCGGCATGACCGTCGAGTCTGCCCTGGCAGGCTTTAGCTTCAGTTTCTACCTGTTACTGGGGGCGGGCTTGTTGCTGTTATTGATTTCGCCGCTTATCAATAAACTGATGCACGGCGTGAAGTAAGCTTCAGCAAAAAGCTGAAGTTACAGAGATAAAAAACGGGCTTAAGCCCGTTTTTTTATGCGATTTGCTGTTTTTCAACTGTTTTTCAACTGTTGCTCAGTCAGGGCTGTTAAACAGCTGACGCCGGCTTTGTCTGAGCAAAGGCCGCACCAGCGCAAAGGTCAGCGGCCGGGTCAGCAGCGGATACAGCAGTACCAGCGCCAGCGCATACCACAGGCCTGTCAGCACTGCGTCGGCACGGGCAATTGCCAGAAAAGGCGGGATCAACACGACCAGCTTCCAGACGTTGAGCAATAACTTCTGCGGTGTCGGTAACTGATCGGCAGCCCGGCGCAGCACGGCCATGCGGTCGCGAAAGTTCAGATCTTGTAGTTCGGGCAAAGCCCGGCTGTTCCAGTACATTATGACTCCGTTTAAAGAGCTGTGAAAAAGTAGCTGGCCAATATGGCAGGGCTACGAACAACAAGGCCGGACAAGCCGGCCTTCTTCAAATGTCGACGGTAAGGCCTGACACATCAGCCTTTGGCAAGCTCGGCCTGGAGACTTGCCAGCACATCGTCGATACTCCACAGCGACTTCTCACCACTGCGGCGGTTTTTGTACTCGACTTTACGCTCGTCCAAGTTGCGCTCGCCAATGACAATATGGTGCGGTACACCCAGCAGCTCCATATCGGCGAACATCACGCCCGGCCGCTCTTTACGGTCGTCAAACAACACTTCAATACCGGCGCCGGTCAAAGCCTGATAGAGCTGCTCTGCGGTTTCCTGAATGCGCACCGACTTGTGCATATTCATTGGCACTAAGGCCACCTGGAAAGGCGCGATAGTGGTTGGCCAGATAATGCCGTGTTCGTCATGGTTCTGCTCAATGGCCGCCGCCACAATGCGCGACACGCCAACGCCATAACAGCCCATCGTCATGATCTGGTGCTTGCCGTCTTCATTGAGCACACCAGCCTTCATCGCGGCGGCATATTTGTCGCCGAGCTGGAAAATATGGCCGACTTCAATGCCGCGTTTGATCACCAGCTTGCCTGTGCCGCATGGGCTTGGGTCGCCTTCGACCACGTTACGCAGGTCTGCCACTTCATAATTAGCGATATCACGGTCAAAGTTGACGCCGCTCAGGTGGAAACCATCTTTGTTGGCGCCACAGACAAAGTCGGCCAGCACGGCAGCACTGCGATCGACAATGATACGGCTGGACAGGCCAACCGGACCAATAGAGCCTGCGCTGGCACCAGTGACTGCGAGGATCTCGGCATCACTGGCAAAAGTCAGCGGCGCTTTGATACCGGCGGTTTTTTCCGCTTTGATTTCATTGAGTTCATGATCGCCACGCAGCAGCAGCGCAACCAGCGGTTGCGGGCCTTGGTGGTCTTCAGCCGCTTCACCATGTACCAACAAGGTTTTGATGATTTGGCTGGCGTCCAGCTTCAGCAGTGCCGCCACTTCGGCAATAGTGCCGGCATTGGGCGTGGCAATTTCGCTGACTGGCGCTGCCGGCGCTGGCCGGGCAGTGGCGGGGGCGAGCGCTTCGGCTTTTTCGATATTGGCGGCGTAATCGCCTTCGTCGGAGAACACAATAGCGTCTTCGCCTGAGCTTGCCAGCACGTGGAATTCATGCGAAACGGCGCCACCGATGGCGCCGGTATCCGCCTGCACAGGCCGGAATTCCAGGCCTAAACGGGTGAAAATATTGCAATAAGCCTGGTACATCGCCTGGTAGGTTTTTTCCAGACATTCGTCACTTAAGTGGAACGAATAGGCATCTTTCATCAGGAATTCGCGGGCGCGCATCACACCAAAACGCGGCCGGCGCTCGTCGCGGAATTTGGTCTGGATTTGGTACAGATTGATCGGCAGCTGTTTGTAGCTGCTGATTTCTTTGCGTACTAAATCGGTGATCACTTCTTCGTGCGTCGGGCCGAGCACAAAGTCACGCTGATGACGGTCTTTGAAGCGCAACAGTTCGGCATCCATTTTGTCCCAGCGGCCTGATTCCTGCCAAAGCTCCGCAGGCTGCACCATCGGCATCAGCACTTCAATGGCGCCGGCTTTGTTCATTTCTTCGCGAACGATGGCTTCGACTTTGCGCAGCACCCGGATACCGTTCGGCAGCCAGGTGTACATGCCGGACGCTTCACGGCGGATCATACCGGCACGCAGCATCAGCTGATGGCTGATAATTTCGGCATCGGCCGGGGTTTCTTTTAAGGTGGATAACAAATACTGACTGGTGCGCATGAAAAGGTTCGCTCTTTTTATTTAAAAATATGCCGTATTCTAACAAGGGCCTTACTCAGGCAGAAGGCTGATTTGCTGTTTTATAAAGCCTGATTGCACCTGCTGACCGGCAGCCATGCCGCCAAGGCTGTACAGGTCACCATCCAGCACCACCAGGTTGCGGGCATCCATCACGCTCTGACTGACGGTGCCCTGACGCCAGCGTTGCTGCGTGAGCTCATAAAGCCAGACGGTATTGTCGGGTTCAGAAGGCTGGCCATTGTAGCCGATACCATTGAAGTTATACGGGTTTTGGGTGCCACCAATAAAGGCAAAGTAGTCGCTGCCTGCCAGTTTTACCGTCACAGCAACCTGGCGGTAACGGGCTTTGCCAGACGGATGCGCCACTGGCTGCCAGCTGATTTTGCGGAAGTTTTTGCTGTCAATTTCGCCCTGATAGCAGGCGGCACTTGGGGCATAACGACGCCCGGTCTGATTGTCGCTGCTGCTGAGTTCGGTTTTCACCCCATCACAAATCAGCAGTCGATTGCCGCTGATGGTGCCGGCATGACCAAACACCGGTGTGCCCGGAAAAGGGGTGGCCTGAAACCACTTCTGGGTGAAATTATCAAACACCTGCACCAGATTGACGTTGCCGTCATTGTGCCAGCCACTGATCAGATAGATGTAGCGGTTCTGATAAGGCAGCGCCACACTGTCATCGACGGCCACCGGCATGTCGGGCAGTTTGGTGTAATTTTTGCTGATAGGGCTGAAGCGATAGCTGTCGGGCAAGGTGGTTTCGCTGCCATCTTTGGCAACCGAATAACCACCAAACAGATAAAAATGCTGATCAAGCGTGGTCGCCGTCACCGCCAGCCGGCCACTGTGGCCAAGGCTGTTTGGCACATTCGCCAGCTTTTGCCAGCTGCTGTCGCCTTGCGTCAGTAACCAGGCTTTCTGATGGACATCGGCCTGAGTTTTACCTTCTGCCAGACCGGCAAAACTGCCGATATATGTTTTGCCGCGAATGCTGGTTGAAAGGGCAGCCTGATTGCTGACAGCTTCGGGTAAAGCTGGCAGCGTAGTGGCCAGGCTGTGGAGACTAGACAGCAGGCAAAATGCTGACAGAGGTAACCTGATGATGTTGGTCATGCACCGTCCATTTAATGTTGAAGTGATACAAAGTCATGCCGTAGCTCTGACATTCTTCCTTCTGCTTCTTATACGGTGGTCTGGGGTCCTGCTTCAACACTTTTTCGATCAGCGTCTGTAAATGTGGGTAATCGCGCTGAGTCTGACAAAAGCGCAGTGCCTCGTCACTGAAGCTGACGGTCATGCCGGTTTCGGGCGCACTGTCGGCAAAACCGCCGGCGGCATCCGGCAGCGCGTCGGCATAAGGCAGATAAGGTTTCACGTCTAATACGGGCGTGCCGTCCAGCAGATCAATGCCGGACAAATGCAGCACCAGTTCAGGCCCACGCCGGCTGACGCCTTCCAGTTTCACCACCGACAAGCCCAATGGGTTGGGCCTGAAAGTTGCGCGGGTGGCAAATACGCCTTTTTTAGTATTGCCGCCAAGGCGCGGCGGCCGGACTAAAGGCGACCAGCCTTTGTCAGCGGTTTCGTGAAAGACAAAAATCAGCCATAAATGTGAGAACGCTTCGATGCCACGCACCATGGCGTCATCAGCGTAGGGCGGTTGCAGCACCAGTTCGCCACGCGCTTCTGGAATAAGCCCAGGCTGGCGGGGGATGGCAAATTTTTGTTTGTAGGGCGAGCGGATGTAACCCACCGGGTTAAGCGCAATAGCGGCAGCTGTCATCAGAATAGGATGTACACAAAATTCTTGGTGGCGGCATTATCCCGTGCCGTCATAAAAACAACAAGGCTGCAGCGGCGGGCTTGCTCTTGGCTGTCTGGCCATCTAGAGTGGTGACAGGTCATTTCTAACCGTTCGTGAACGGATCATCAAGAGTCAGCAGTAAATGGAACAAAAAACCCTGTTAATTGAATGCGCCGATGCCAAAGGGCTCATCGCGCAAATCACCAATATTTGTTACAAACATAATTTGAATATCACCCGCAATACTGAATATGTCGACACTGATTCCGGCCGCTTTTATATGCGCACCGAGTTGCAGGGTATTTTTAATGATCAGACATTACTGTCAGATTTGCGGCTGGCGTTGCCGGCCGGCAGTGAAACAGAGCTGGTCAGCACCCGAAAAAAGCGGGTGGTGATACTGGTCACCAAAGAAGCCCATTGTCTGGGCGATATTCTGATGAAAGTGTATGACGGTTCGCTGGCGCTTGAAATCGCTGCAGTGGTGGGAAATCATCCGGATTTGGCGGCACTGACGGCCAAGTTTGACCTGCCTTATCATTTTGTGGATCACAATGATATTGCACGCACTGAGCATGAACAGCAGCTGCAGACTGTCATTGAATCTTATGCGCCGGACTATCTGGTGCTGGCCAAATTTATGCGGGTGCTGAGCCCGGATTTTGTTGCCCGCTATCCAAACCGGATCATTAATATTCACCATAGTTTCCTGCCGGCTTTTATTGGTGCCCATCCATACCGGCAGGCGTTTAACCGTGGCGTGAAGATTATTGGTGCGACGGCACATTTTGTTACTGATCATCTGGACGAAGGCCCCATCATCAAACAAATGGTTACCAATGTAGACCATACCTACAGTGCGCAGGCGATGGCAAAAGCGGGTCGTGATGTTGAGAAGAATGTGCTGACCAAGGCGCTGGAACTGGTGGTCGAAGACCGGGTTTTTGTGCACGGCAATAAAACAGTGATACTCTGAAGTATGCTCGCAAATAAAGGACAGCCTGATGCAGCCAAGAAGTGTGGAATTTCGTTTTCTGGCCGAACCGACCCATGTCAATTTTGGCGGTAAAGTGCATGGCGGCATGGTGATGAAATGGCTGGATCAGGCGGCTTATGCCTGCGCTGCGCGCTGGAGTGGCCTTTATTGTGTCACTGTCTCTGTAGGGACTATCCGTTTTCGCCGGCCAATTCTGGTCGGCCATCTGGTCGAACTGGAAGCCAAAGTGGTCCATACCGGCACCAGCAGTATGCACATCTTTGTGCAGGTGCGCTCTGGTGACAGTAAAAGCGGTGAGCTGGCGGAAACCAACCACTGCATCATTACTTTTGTTGCGCTGGATGAGCAGGGCCAACCCGCCAAAGTACCCGCCTGGCACGCCGAAACTGCCGAAGACCGCTTTTTAGAACAATATGCCGTTCAGATGAAGCAATTCTCCCAGAGTGTCGAACAACAGATGCTGGATTTTTATCAGGAGCAACAACATGGTTCGTAAAACAGGCGCGAGCGTGTTGGTTGGATTTTGTTTGCTGCTGGCACAGGGGCTGACTGCGACCGAGCAGCCGGCGTTGCAGGCCGAACTGGAAGTTTTCCGGCCTTATCTGGACAAAACCTGGCAGGGCACCTTATCACAGCCGGGGCAACCGCCGATGACCGATATCAGTCATTGGGAGCGGGCGCTGAATGGCACTGCGATTAAAGTCCGCCACTCAGTGAATCAGGGCGATTATGGCGGTGAAACCTTTATTTTTTATGACAAGGCCACGCAAGCGCTGACTTATTACTACTTCACCACGGCCGGATTTTATACTCACGGTACCATGCAATTTGATGACAAAAGTGGTCAGTTGATTGCCGAGGAAGAAGTAAAGAATAACAAAAATGGCATAACCCGCGTGCGCTCAAAAAGTTTGCTGCAGGCCAATAAACTGCAGACCAGTTCAGAATATCTGCAAAACGGCAAATGGCTGCCGGGACACAGCGCTGAATATAAGCTGGCTCCGGCCGCTCAGGTGGTTTTTAAATAAAAATCAGTTATCGCTCTGGCCGGGTTCGGTCATATCCAGCGCATAAATGTTGTCGATTTGGTCAGGGCTCGAGTGGCTGACTCTTAAGTCTTTCACCCGACCGTTGCGTAAACTGTAGACCCAGCCATGGACGGTCAGTTGCTGGCCTCTGTCCCAGGCTTCCTGCACGACGCTGGTGTGGCAAACATTGCGCACCTGTTCAATCACATTCAGCTCGCACAAACGGTTTTGCCGGTCGCCTTCTGTAGCCAGAGCTTCAATTTCATCACGATGCATGGCGTATACATCTTTGATATTGCGCAACCAGTTATCGACCAGGCCGACCCGTTGTTTGCCCATCGCCGCATTTATACCACCACAGCCATAATGGCCGACTACCATAATATGCTTCACTTTGAGCACATCAATGGCGTATTGCAATACAGACAGACAGTTGATATCGGAATGCAGCACCAGATTGGCAACGTTACGATGGACAAAGAGTTCACCGGGTAACAGACCGACGATATCATTGGCTGGTACCCGACTGTCAGAGCAGCCGATCCAGAGGTACTCCGGCGCTTGTTGTTCAGACAGTTTTTTGAAAAAACCGGGCGCTTCCAGCTCAATTCGATCTGCCCAGGCTTTGTTATTTGCGAATAAATGTTTTAATGAATGCATAATGAACTCCAGCAAGATGGTCGATAAGATACCTCATTTCGCTGTGCACGCCAGCACCGACCAGCTGAAAATCGTTGAAATTACAAATTAATTGCCAGAATTGCATTTCTTTTTGTATCAAAGATAATTATCATCTGCGGACTTATTATATTCTACCAACTAAAGGGGCCTCGTTATGTCATTGTTACTGGACAAGCGCGAACTGCGTAAAGCAGCAAAAGAATTAACTGTATTGAAATTACAGGAAGTCATCGAAGTATTAAAATCGGTACTTGATGAGCGCCAGAAAGAATCTGAAGTACTGGAAAAAGTTCGCGAATTTGCCAAGGCTCAGGGTTTCACACTGGAACAGTTAGGTTACAAACTGAACGCAGAGGGTTCGATTGTTGCAGTGACTGAACCAGAGGTTCAAGTGGATGATTCAAAACGCCCGGTGAAGCCAAAGTTCAAAACCATCAATAAAGAAAGCCAGTTCTTCTATGTGGAAAACGGTCAGTTGCAGCTGCTGAAAACTCACACAATGAAGAAAGCGTTGAATGAAAAAGGCATTGAAGTAGTCCCTTTCTCAAAAGTTGAGAAAAAGTA
>CBINNO010000064.1:0-17739 GCA_966252055.1 uncultured Rheinheimera sp.
GCCGTCCAATAAAAACCGAGTCTACCCCAGCGCCATCGATGCGCCAAGCGAAGGCAGCCGGAAATCAGCGGCAGCGGCCGCAAGCGGTGTTGCTGCAGCTCCAGGCAACTATCGCCTCAGCTGCAGCGGCGACAAAATCGCCAAATCGCTGTTATGCTGAAGAAAAATAACAACTTTAAAAAGGAAAGGACATGACATTCAAATCCTGGCTTTATCTGGCGGCCGGCCCGCTGGCACTGTTGCTGTGTAGCCAGCTTTCTGTTGAAGGGTTGTCGGCGCCCGCGCTGTTGGTGTGCGGCGTGGTGCTCTGGATGGTGATTTGGTGGATCAGCGAAGTGGTGCCCCTGCCGGTCACTTCTTTGCTGCCGATGCTGCTGTTTCCGCTGCTTGGCGTCAGCAGTGCCGAAGCGGCTACAGCGCCTTATGCCCACCCGATCATCTTTTTGTTCTTCGGCGGGTTTTGTTTGTCGATTGCGATGGAAAAAACCGGCTTGCATCAACAGATTGCAGTCAGGGCATTGCGACTGGTCGGCCATCAACCAGCGGCTCAGCTGGGCGCCATTATGGCGGTCACCGCCTTTTTGTCGATGTGGATGTCCAATACCGCCACGGCCGTGATGATGCTGCCGATCGCACTGTCGCTGGTGGCAATGTTGCCTGAGCAAAATCGTCAGGTGCTGACGCCGGCGCTGCTGCTGGGTGTCGCTTATGCCGCCAGTATCGGCGGCATTGCGACCATTATCGGCACACCGCCCAATGCCTTGCTGGTGGCATTCCTGCAAAAAACTTATCAAATCAACATTGGTTTTGGCCAGTGGATGCTGCTCGGCGTGCCACTTGCGACGCTGATGCTGGTACTTTGCTGGCTCTGGCTCAGCCGCTGGCATTTCCGGCTGCAACAGTTGCCACAGAGCAGCGGCCACCAAGCCGTTAACAACACTGACAATCGAGCCACGTTGAGCGCCGGTCTTTTTACACCGCTGCAGCAGCGGGTGGCGCTGATTTTCGCGCTGACGGCGCTGTGCTGGATTTTTCAGCCGCTGCTCAGCCGCTGGAGCGGGCTGGCGCTGTCAGATACCGTTATCGCCCTTTGCGGTGCCTTGGCGCTGTTTGTATTGCCGGTGCAGGGCAAACCGGTGTTGAACTGGCAGGACAGCGACAAATTGCCCTGGGGTGTGTTGCTGCTGTTTGGTGGCGGTTTAAGCATGGCCGGCCAAATCCAGCAGACCGGCGTGTCTGATTATCTGGCCCAGCTGTTTACCGGCCTGTCAGGCGTGGATGCACTGCTGGTGATCCTGGCCGTGATCACACTGATTATTTTCTTAACCGAAGTGACCAGCAACACCGCGGTCGCCGCAACCTTTCTGCCATTGCTGGGGCCAGTTGCTGTCAGCCTCGGGCTGTCGCCGCTTTATCTGACGGTGCCTGCCGCGCTGGCTGCCAGTCTGGCATTTATGTTGCCCGTTGCCACACCACCAAACGCTATTGTATTTGCCAGCGGCCAGTTGAAAATCATCGACATGGTGAAGGCAGGTTTTGTGCTGAATTTACTGGGGATAGTCCTGATAGCAGCCGTTTGTCACTGGCTGTTACCCTGGTGGCTGTAACAGAGCGCCAGCGTTGAGCTGGCGCCTAACCATCAGGCTCAGGCCGTCGCGGCTTTATTTTTGCGGTACTGCCACAGGCCAATCAGCGACGCGGCTATCCAGAACAGCTCAATGACAAAACTGGCCAGATTGAAGTTGATACAGAGGCTGAACAACAAAAACAACGCGCCGCTCAGGTTCATCAGGTTATACAACAAACCTTTCGGCGAGACTTTGTTCAGTTGCAGCAAAAAGAATGCACCCACGACCAGCGTAGTACCGGCCATGCCCACGATATCGGCAATAAGTTCCATAAGAGGTCCAACATAACAAGCTGAAGTTCGTCCAAAACAGGCTGGCCCTTTCCATGGGGAGGACGATTCTCTGGCACCGATGGCAGTGCTTCCTTGAGACAGCTTGGCTGAGAGCACCTGCACGCTGAAACGGCAGGCTTCCCATAAAAACAAAAAGGTCTTTGTTTCCAAAGACCTTTATGTTTTTAATTTGGAGCGGGCAACGAGACTCGAACTCGTGACCTCGACCTTGGCAAGGTAGCGCTCTACCAACTGAGCTATGCCCGCAAAAATCTTCAGCAGCGCAGCTGTCGCAAAGATGAACTTTGTGCAGCAAGCGCGGCGCATTTTACAAAATCACTCGGTGTTTGCAAGCCTTTTATTCCGGCAAGCGGAAAAAGTGCGTGCGATAGGTGACTAATTCAGCAATCGAATCCCGAATGTCATCCAGCGCCAGGTGACTGGATGATTTATTCACCAGTTTAGTAACGGCCGGATTCCAGCGTTTTGCCAGCTCTTTAACCGTACTGACATCCAGATTCCGGTAGTGAAAGAACGCTTCCAGCTTCGGCGCGTATTTGACTAAAAAGCGGCGGTCCTGGCCGATGCTGTTACCGCACATCGGTGATTTACCGGCCGGCACATACTGACTTAAAAAGGCGATCGTTTGCGCCACTGCGGCATCCAGATCAGTTTCGCTGTCGCGGCAACGCTGTGTCAGGCCACTTTTTCCATGCTGGTCGATACACCAGGCGCTCATATTATCAAGCACTTCGTCTGCCGTTTTAATCGCAAATACAGGCCCTTCAGCCAGCACATTCAGATTACTGTCGGTGACAATAGTCGCCATCTCCAGAATCACATCAGTGTCCGGCTCCAGACCTGTCATTTCGAGGTCGATCCAGACCAGATTGTTTTCGTTCACTGCCATCTTTGGCCCCTTTTTGCTTGATACTTTGTTAGTTGGCTGAATGCTAGTATGATACTACGCCCCGTGCCATCTGGAAAACGTCGCACTTGCCGGCGTCATCATACAACTGGAACCGCGTGACTAAGAAAAAACACCTGACAGACCGCCAGCAGCAACGCATTGCCGGCAATCAGCAACGACGATTGGACCGGCTGGCGCAAAAAGCGGCACGGACTGATCAACAACTGGCTGAAGTTGGTTTTGCCGACGCAGAAGCAGGCTTAGTGGTCAGCCGCTTCGGTCAGCATGCCGATATTGAAGCTGTTGATGGCAGCGTGGTTCGGTGCAATCTGAGGCGGACCATCAGCTCGCTGGTCTGTGGCGATGAAGTCGTCTGGCGCCGAGCCCTGCAGCCGCAAGGCGGGCTGGACGGTGTTGTCGAAGCTGTGCAGGACAGGCGTTCAGTGCTGTCCAGGCCTGATTTTTACGATGGCTTAAAGCCGGTCGCCGCCAATATTGATTTGCTGATCATTGTCTCAGCGGTACTCCCTGCCTTGTCGTTAAACATTATCGACCGTTATTTGGTGGCCGCAGAAACACTGCAAATTAAGCCTTTGTTATTGCTCAATAAAATCGACTTACTCAGTGAAACAGAACGTTTGCAGACAGAACAACAGCTGCAAATTTATCGCAAAATTGGCTATGAAACCTTGCTGCTGAGCGCCAAAAGTGGTGAAGGCATGGCGCAGCTTGATAACTACCTGAGCCGCGGTACCAGCATTTTTGTCGGTCAGTCCGGCGTTGGAAAATCTTCGTTACTCAATCACCTGCTGCCAGAAATCGATGCACATACACAGCAGGTTTCCGATGTGTCGGGCCTGGGCCAACACACCACGACGGTCGCCCGCTTGTATCACTTACCACAAGGCGGCCAGTTAATTGACTCACCCGGCATCCGCGAGTTTGGCTTGTGGCACCTGAGCCCGGATGAGGTCAGCTGGGGCTATCGCGAATTCAGGCCTTGGCTGGGTCGCTGTAAATTTCGTGACTGCAAACACTTGCAGGACCCCGGCTGTGCTTTGCATCACGCGGTGGAAACTGGTGAGATTTCAGCAGAACGCTTTGAAAATTATCATAAAATCCTGGTCAGTATGACGCAGGACAAACCTTCTTATCTTTAATGTCTCCGGAGGAATTTCGCCCCATGGATCAGCTGAAAATCACCTTGCAGTATCTGTTACCCAAACATTTATTGTCGCGTCTGGTCGGTTATCTGGCCGCTGCCCGCCTCGGGTTTGCCAGCCATGCGCTGATTAAACTCTTTATCCGCGCTTACGGCATTAATATGGCCGAAGCGAAATTTGAAAATGCCAGTGATTACGCCAGTTTCAACGAGTTTTTTACCCGGCCTTTAAAAGAAGGCGCCCGCCCCTTGGTCACCGACGAGAATTTGCTGGCCCACCCGGTTGATGGCGCTGTCAGCCAGGCCGGCGCTATTGATGGCGACCAGCTGTTTCAGGCTAAAGGTCACTTTTATACAGTGAAGGCCTTGCTGGGTGGCGATGATGCCACTGCAGCCGAGTTTCAGGACGGCACTTTCGCTTGTATCTATCTGGCGCCAAAAGATTATCACCGGCTGCATATGCCAATTGCCGGCACTTTACGCGAGATGATTTATGTACCGGGCGAGCTGTTTTCAGTCAATCCGTTAACAGCAGCCAATGTGCCTGGTTTATTTGCCCGCAACGAGCGTGTTGTCGCTATTTTTGATACTGAAGTGGGCCCGATGTCGATGGTGCTGGTTGGCGCCACCATTGTTGCCAGCATTGAAACTGTCTGGGCAGGCACTGTCACGCCACCCACTGGCTCTGAAGTGTTCCGCTGGCAGTATCCAGCCGAAGGTCCAAACTCAGTCCGGCTGGGAAAAGGTGCCGAAATGGGCCGCTTTAAGCTGGGCTCCACTATAGTCATGACCTTCGCCAAAGACGCGATAGAACTGCTGCCGACCAACTTCCCGGGTGCCGTTACCCGGATGGGCAGTGCTTTTGCGACTAAACTGAACAAAGCGTAACAGGCAGCGGATCACCGCGATGAAAATCTTTGCCCATCGTGGCGCCAGTGGCCACAAGCCGGAAAATACTTTGGCCGCATTCAGTGTGGCCCTCTTGAGCGGTTGTGACGGTATTGAACTGGATGTCTTTGCTCATCATGGCGAACTGGTCGTGATCCATGACCGGCAGGTTGACCGCACCACGGATGGTCATGGTTATCTGGAAGATTTTACGTCAGCACAATTATTTGCGCTGGATGCCGGCGGCGGCCAGTCGATCCCGACATTGTGGCAAGTGCTGGAAATGTGCGGTAATCGCGTACAGCTGAATATCGAACTGAAAGGTCATGACACTGCGCCATTGCTGGAACAGTTGTTACGCAGGGCGGTACGGGAGCTGGCGCTGGACCCTGCGACTGTGCTGGTGTCCTCTTTTCATCATCCACTGTTAAAACAACTGCATCTGTTGTGGCCAGAATTGCCGCTCGGCGTTTTGATCGCGCATTACCCACTCGAGCTTGATGCCTTGTTGCTACCGGGCATCCGCTCGCTGCATTGTGACCGCGGTTTTGTCGATGCAGCCCTGGTCAACGCTGTCCATCAGGCAGACTTAAAACTGTATGTCTATACGGTGAATCAACAAAGAGAAGCATTGGCGCTACGTCAGATGGGCGTCGACGGCATATTTTGCAATTATCCCGCCGAAGCGATGGTGTGGCTGGGTCGCACGTAAAGATCAGGCAAACAGCGTTTGTCAGTGACTCTCACAGCTGTGGCACTGATTACATAACCGCAAATTCAGCACATGCGCTAACACCACAAAAGCCGCACCGACGATCAGGATGTAATGCTCATATTCGTGCCCCAGCAGGTCTTTCTGCCAATAGATAAAACCGCCAAGAAACAACGAATAGAACGGATAAAGTTTGCGATGATAACGATGAAAACCGGCAAAAATCGTGATAAAGCCCAGCACCATCGTCACCAGCAGCACGATACGCTCAAAAGCGTGATTGTGAACCGCCGTCAGCCCGAGTAGCGGCAACAATGGCAGCAACACCGGCAGCATGATGCAGTGGATGGCACATAAGGATGTAACTGCGATCCCTACTTTATCCAATGTATTGCGGATGTTGTCAAACATAACGGCTCCGGCCTGAAAACGGAGTGAGATGATATAACAAATCTGCCTTATTGAGAATCGCCCGCAATAAAAAAAGCCAGCGCGGCAGAACAGCACTGCCTGCTGTGGCATAATAGCGCACAGTCACAGCAAGCAAAGACACCAAGTTATGGACCAATTACTGCAACAACTGGATCAAAACCTGAAAGAACTTTATCGCAAGGCGCTCGATGCGGACACCTTGCTCGATCAACTGCAACAGCAGGGACATGGCAAATATCAGGCGATCTTCCCAGCGGGCCTGTTTCAGGTCGAAAGCAACAGATTTATGCCCTATCTGTCGGAAACAGCAGAACAAATATCGGCCATCAGGCAGACTCAGCAGTTTAATACCGCGACACTGGAAAACGTTGTACGTCAGTTACAACAACTCCATAAAACCTTGCAGGAATTTCGCGTGGCGCTGACAAAGTAACCTATACTTTTCGGAGTTTTTGCAGAACTTCAGGAAGGCAGGTACTTTTTATGCTGACACTGAGCGGCGTTAAGACTGCGGCGGCGTCACCGACAGAGGTAACATCTGCCAAAGTGCCTGCTGCAGTTCAGGCCGACATACCAAGAACGGACAACGCGGCGCAGCGTCGTGTTGTGTTGCAGGAAGCCAGCCGTCAGCAACAACAAAATGATCAGTTGACTTTGACAACTGCCGCCGGCAGTGCAGACATTCCAAATGACAGCGTCCGGGTCCAGCAGCACTCTGGGCAAAGCAGCCAGCAGTGGGATTCTGAGCCGGGAAGATGCCCTGGCGATTTATCAGAAAATAGCCGCCATGCTATGAACACACAGCGGCAGCAGGCAAAATAAAAACCCACCAGATTGCGATATAGCACCATCCGCAGGAAGACCACCATCAAAAACCTGAGCGCTCCATGATGCCTGCGACTCCGCTGCTCTGCAGACATTAGCGGGTACATACTTGCGGCAACAATGGGCACAAAACAATGGTCTGGTGATTAGAAAAATAGGTTTGCGAAGATTAAAGTAGTTTGTCACGGCATAGCAAAAGGCCTGCGACATCGCTGTTGCAGGCCTTTTTTGTATCAGTCGCGGGCCGAAAATGACTAATCGGCTCTGCTTTGTCCCTGATTACATATGCTGCGAACTATCACTTTTCCATACCAAGCTTTGGCAGTAAATCACGTTGCAACCAGGATTTGATCATTTGCCGTTCATAGACAAACTCGGTATTGCCAATGCCGATGTTGGATGAACTCATAAAGTTCATATCTTTGATTTTGACATCCTGCTCTGCAGCTACAATCTTGCCTGTCGCGTCAGACAGCTGATAATCAAAGGTCATGCGGGGGAAATAGATTTCTTTAATCACCCGGATATCATTGTGGTCAATGCGGTACATCGGATTGACGTCGCCTGCCAGATCCAGATCTTTGACATTAATTTGCAAGGTATGGCCAGCGGGAAGTTTTTCAGCAAAACCGGCCCAAATCTTGTCAAATGCGTTGATCACGCGTTGCTGATACGCTTTTTTGGTGCCACTGGAAGGACGGATATCGGTGTACTTATCTGGATTTTGCCAGGACACTTTGACTTGTGTAGCCGCAGTTTCAGCGGCCGCCTGACCGGCAAACAGTAAAACAAGCAGCGCCATAGTAAAGGATTTCATTTTCCGACTCCTGTAACTCAATAAGATTCAGCTATCGGTCTGCCACACAGAGCAGAACTTCGATGTCAGTCAATATACTCCGTTTTATCATGGCTTACAGTGCTGAAATGTCGCGAAATGTGCGCGAATGTAAAACTGCCTTGACGTCACTCTGACATTCATATCAGAAAAGTTTAATATTTCATATTGATCTGCGGCAACACAAAGCAGCTCCAGGTGCGCAAAAATAACCCCTCCAGAAAAATCTGCACTGATTTTCTCAAAAAAAAGCGGCAACCCCGTTGCCGCTTTTTAAAATCATCGCTTCAGACGATTTACATCATGCCGCCCATGCCACCCATGCCGCCCATATCTGGGGCTGCTGGCGCATCTTTCTTCGGCAGTTCTGTCACCATGGCTTCAGTGGTGATCATCAGCGAACCGACAGATGCTGCAAATTGCAGCGCTGAACGGGTCACTTTGGTTGGGTCCAGGATACCCATTTCCAGCATATCGCCGTATTCGCCGGTTGCCGCGTTGTAGCCGTAGTTACCTGAACCTTGCTTGACAGAGTTCACTACGACAGACGGCTCTTCGCCAGCGTTGTCGACGATTTGACGCAGTGGTGCTTCCATCGCGCGCAGGGCGATTTTGATACCGTGGTTCTGATCTTCATTAGCACCGGTCAGGGCAGACAGCTTGCCGGCAACACGCACCAGAGCCACGCCGCCGCCAGGTACCACACCTTCTTCTACCGCAGCACGAGTCGCATGCAGCGCGTCTTCTACGCGGTGTTTTTTCTCTTTCATTTCGATTTCAGTGGCTGCACCGACTTTGATCACGGCAACACCGCCGGCCAGTTTAGCCAGACGCTCTTGCAGCTTCTCTTTGTCGTAGTCAGAAGTCGCTTCTTCTACTTGCTGACGGATTTGCTTGACGCGGGCGTCAATGGCTTCCTGCGCGCCAGCACCGTCGATGATAGTGGTGTTGTCTTTGGTGATCACCACGCGTTTGGCAGTACCTAAGTCTTCCAATGTGGCTTTTTCCAGCTCCAGACCGATTTCTTCCGAAATCACCACACCGCCAGTTAAAACGGCAATGTCTTGCAGCATGGCTTTACGACGGTCACCGAAACCTGGTGCTTTCACCGCAGATACTTTGACGATACCGCGCATGTTGTTAACCACCAGCGTCGCTAACGCTTCGCCTTCTAAATCTTCGGCAATAATCAGCAGTGGTTTGCCTGACTTGGCAACGCCTTCGAGCACTGGCAACAGTTCACGGATGTTGCTGATTTTCTTATCAACAGTCAGGATAAATGGGTTGTCCAGTTCGACTTGGCCGGCTTCAGCATTGTTGATGAAATACGGCGACAGGTAACCACGGTCAAACTGCATGCCTTCAACCACAGCCAGCTCGTTGGCCAGGCCTTGCCCTTCTTCGACCGTGATCACGCCTTCTTTGCCGACTTTGTCCATTGCATTGGCGATGATTTGACCGATTTCGTCATCGGAGTTGGCAGAAATAGTACCGACCTGTGCGATAGCTTTGCTATCTGCACATGGCTGAGACAGCGCTTTTAATTCAGCGACCGCAGCAACCACAGCTTTGTCGATACCACGTTTCAAATCCATTGGATTCATACCGGCAGCCACGGCTTTAACGCCTTCGTTGATGATGGCCTGCGCTAATACTGTCGCAGTGGTGGTGCCGTCACCGGCTTCGTCGTTGGCTTTAGAAGCCACTTCTTTCACCATTTGGGCGCCCATGTTTTCGAACTTGTCTTCCAGCTCGATTTCTTTGGCAACAGATACACCGTCTTTGGTGATCAGCGGCGCGCCGAATGATTTATCCAGAATCACGTTACGGCCTTTCGGGCCTAAAGTGACGCGAACGGCATTTGCCAGAATGTTCACGCCTTTTAACATCTTATTGCGGGCTTCATCGCCAAAACGTACGTCTTTTGCAGCCATTTTTCGCTATCCTCAAAATTTATTAACTGTGTTGGTGTTTGAGTCAGTGGATTATTCAGTGATGATGCCGAGAATATTGTCTTCTTTGGTGATGACATATTCCTGACCGTCGATTTTCTCTGTGCGCTCAACGTAAGCACCGAAGATCACTTTGTCGCCGACTTTCACTTCCAGAGGCCTGACGCTGCCGTTCTCCAGAATACGGCCGTTACCTACTGCAACCACTTCACCGCGCGTTGATTTTTCGGCTGAAGCGCCAGTCAGCACGATGCCACCGGCCGATTTGCTTTCAGCTTCCAGACGCTTGATGATGACGCGATCATGTAATGGACGAATATTCATGTTTGTAAGCTCCTGAATACAAGTTTGATGTTTAACCGATTGGGTTAAATTTTAGGTATCCGGGATATGGGGCGAACCGAAAAAAAAACCAAGGGTCTGGCGAAGAAATTTTTACCGCAAAGACGCCGATGAAATAAAATCGTTGGCCGACAGGTCATTATCGCAGCGCTGCTGTACGGAGTTCCTGATGTCGACCAATCTGCAACTGGTGCTGTGCAATTGCCCGGACCTACAAAGCGCCGAACAAATCGCCACAGCGTTACTGGAAAAACGACAGGCGGCCTGTGTCAATATCATGCCACCGCAGCTTTCGCTATATCGCTGGCAAGGCAAACTGGAGAGACAGCAGGAAGTGATGCTACTGATTAAAGCGCCACAGGCACTGTTCAGCGCAATCAGTCAGACCATCTGCCAGCTGCATCCGTATACTGTGCCGGAAATTATTGCCCTACAGGTGACACAGGCCTTTGAGCCTTACCTGAACTGGATTAACGAGGAAACATCTCCCCATGATTAAACGCAGTTTCGCCGCTTGCGCGCTGCTGCTGAGCAGCCTGATGTCAGCGTTGCCAGCGGCGGCTCAAACCCCGACCGGCGCATCGCAAAACCCGGTTGCGGCGCAGTCAATTCTGGATGCGCTGCAAAAGCCGCAGTTTCTGCCTGTTGATCAGGCTTTTATGCTGGATTTCATCCAAAACGGCGACAAGATCCGCATCACTTTTCAGATCGCTGACGGCTACTATCTGTACAAACACAAGCTGAAACTGGCCGGTGTCGGCGTTAATTTCAGCAATCCGGAGCTGCCGGCTGGCCTGCCGCATGAAGACGAATACTTTGGTAAAACAGAGATTTACCGTCATCAGTTGGTGTTTGATGTCGCGCTTGCCAATATCGACACAGATGCTTTGCTCAAAGTGCGTTATCAGGGCTGTGCTGAGGCGGGCCTGTGTTACCCGGTGGAAACACGCGAACTGCCGCTGATCCAGCCCGCCGGCAGCACAGCCATCCCGGAAAAACAGGCCAGCCCGGCGACAGGCAATAATGCCGACCACACAGCTGAAGACATCACTGCGGCCAACAGCCCGGTTTCCGCTCAAATCGGTCTGGCCGAGCGCCTGACCACAGATCGCAGTATCTGGACCCTGGCCCTGTTTTTCCTGTTGGGTCTGGGTCTGGCGTTTACGCCTTGTGTGTTCCCGATGTATCCAATTCTGACCAGTATTATTGTCGGCCAGGGCCAGCAACTGAGCACAGGCCGCGCCTTCCGGTTGTCGATGGCTTATGTGCAGGGGATGGCGCTGACCTATTCGGCACTCGGTCTGGTGGTGGCAAGCGCCGGCGTAAAGTTTCAGGCGATGTTCCAGCATCCGGCCGTACTGGCAGGCCTCAGCCTGCTGTTTGTCGCGTTGGCTGGCGCCATGTTTGGCTGGTACAACCTGCAACTGCCGGCCCGCTGGACCGAAAAACTCACTGCGACCAGCAACAATCAGCAAGGCGGCTCGGTCAAAGGCGCTTTAGTGATGGGCGCCTTGTCGGGCCTGGTCGCTTCGCCATGCACCACAGCTCCGCTGACCGGTGTGCTGCTGTTTATCGCCCAAAGCGGCGACTTGCTGTACGGCGCGCTGGTACTTTATATCCTCAGTCTCGGCATGGGCCTGCCGTTATTGCTGCTGGGTAGCAGTGGCGGCAAGTGGCTGCCCAAACCCGGCGCCTGGATGGATGTCATCAAAACTCTGTTTGGCTTCTTGCTGTTGTCAGTACCGCTGATGCTGCTGTCGCGTATTCTGAGCAGCGACTGGCTGGTGGTCCTGGGCTCGTTACTGGCCCTGCTGTTTGCACTTTATATCCACAGCGTGCAGCAACTGCTGCAAAAACCGCTGGTCCGCAGTTTGTGCTGGTTCATTGCGACCAGCACGCTGGTCGTGACGTTCTGGTGGAACCAACAGCACTGGTGGCCGCAGAGCGCAGCGCTCCCGCTCAGCGCGACAACACAGGCACAAGCCGGCCAGTTTATTGACATCAAAACACTTGAAGATTTGGATGCTGAGCTCAAACAAGCGCAGGCAAGCGGTCAGTACGTGATGCTGGATTTGTTTGCCGAATGGTGTGTTGCCTGCAAAGATTTTGAGCACATCACCTTTGCTGATCCGGCAGTCAAAGCAGAAATGGCGAAAATTCGCCTGCTGCGTATCGACGTCACCAAAGCCAGCCAGGAAGATCAGCGGGTATTAGACCGTTTTCAGGTACTCGGCTTGCCAACATTGCTGTTCTTTGCGCCAAACGGCGACGAACTAACAACATCCCGCATCACAGGTTTTATGGGGCCAGCGGAGTTTGGCCGGCATTTGCAGCAACTGCAGCAATAGTGCTGAAAGCCTTGCTCTGACAGTAAAAACGCGACCTCAACAGGTCGCGTTTTTACTTTTATGCCGCTTATCAGATGGCACTACAATACAGTCGCCGAAAAGTTCCGTTCTGCTGATAAGACCAGTATTTTGCTGCCATTTGCTGCGATTTCACTATAATGAGGCGCAAATCTGCGGCTGAAGTCACTGGCAAAGCAAAAAAGATTGTTTTTTCGCCAGCCTTTGGCAACATAACAGCAGATCATGAATTATCAACGGAATAACCGACAAATGACCGCTAAATTACGGATTTTGCTGTTAAATGGTCCGAATCTGAACATGCTGGGTCAGCGTGAACCTCAGATCTACGGCGCCCAGACCCTGCCGCAGATTGTGGCAGAACTGGAACAGCATGCCGCCAGCCTGAATGTACAATTGTCGCATCTGCAATCCAACGCTGAGCATCAGCTGGTCGATGCCATTCAGCAAAGCCTTGGCCAGCAGGATTTTATCCTGATTAATCCAGGCGCTTTCACGCATACCAGCGTGGCGATCCGCGATGCATTGCTGGCTGTGGCGATTCCATTTATTGAAGTGCATTTGTCTAACGTTCACGCCCGCGAAGCGTTTCGCCGGCACTCTTATTTATCCGACATTGCAAAAGGTGTGATCTGTGGCTTAGGCGCCAACGGTTACCGTTATGCGCTGGAGTCTGCAGTGTCGACTTTGACCACCACGTATCGCAACCCATAAATTTAACTAATAGACAGGCAACATCGTCATGGATATCAGAAAAATTAAAAAACTGATCGAACTGCTGGAAGAATCAGGTATTAACGAGCTGGAAATCACCGAAGGTGAAGAATCCGTTCGCATCAGCCGCAGCGGCCCTGTTCAGCAGTATGCTCCTGTTCAGTACACCGCAGCTCCTGCTATGCAAGCCGCCGCCCCTGTTGCAGCCGCAGCACCGGCAGCCGCGCCGGCCTCTCCTGCAGCGCCGGCAGGTCACCAGCTGAAATCGCCAATGGTTGGTACTTTCTACCGTGCCGCTTCACCAACGTCGAAAAACTTCGCTGAAGTTGGCCAGAGCGTTAAAGTGGGCGACACCTTGTGTATCGTCGAAGCGATGAAGATGATGAACCAAATCCAGTCTGACAAAGCTGGCACCATCACCGCCATTCTGGTTGAGAACGGCGAACCGGTTGAATTTGATCAGCCACTGTTCATCATCGAATAAACAAGGCGGCGCCATGTTAGAAAAAGTGCTGATAGCCAACCGCGGCGAAATTGCACTGCGCATTTTACGCGCCTGCAAAGAGCTCGGTATCAAGACGGTGGCGGTGCATTCCACCGTCGACCGCAATTTAAAACACGTCCTGTTGGCCGACGAAACTATCTGTATCGGTCCGGCTCCGTCGCCGCAAAGCTACCTGAACATTCCGGCGCTGATCGCTGCGGCTGAAGTAACCAATGCGCAGGCCATTCACCCAGGCTATGGCTTTTTGGCCGAACGCGCCGATTTTGCTCAGCAAGTGGAAGAATCCGGTCTGATTTTTATCGGCCCACGGCCTGAATCAATCAGCCTGATGGGTGACAAAGTCTCCGCCATCGAAGCGATGAAAAAAGCCGGCGTGCCTTGTGTACCAGGCTCTGACGGTGCAGTCGGCGACGATGCCGCCACCAATATCGCCATTGCCAAGCGCATCGGTTACCCGATCATCGTCAAAGCCGCCGGCGGCGGTGGCGGCCGTGGCATGCGGGTGGTGCGCAGCGAAGAAGAGCTGGTCAGTTCGATTGAGATGACCAAAGCAGAAGCCAAAGCTGCTTTTGGTAACGACATGGTTTACATGGAGAAATTCCTGGAAAACCCACGTCATATCGAAATTCAGGTGTTGGCCGATGGTCAGGGCCATGCGATTCACTTAGGTGAACGTGACTGTTCGATGCAGCGCCGTCACCAGAAAGTGGTGGAAGAAGCACCAGCGCCAGGCATCAGCCAGGAACTGCGTGATTTTATCGGTGGACGCTGTGTGCAGGCCTGTCTTGACCTCAACTATCGCGGCGCCGGCACTTTCGAATTCCTGTTTGAAAACGGCGAGTTCTTCTTTATTGAAATGAACACCCGCATTCAGGTCGAACACCCGGTCACCGAGATGATCACCGGCGTCGACCTGATTAAAGAACAGCTGCGCATTGCCTCTGGCATGCCGCTGTCAATCAAACAAAGCGACATCGTCATTCGCGGCCATGCGGTGGAATGCCGTATTAATGCGGAAGATCCGAAAACCTTTATCCCGTCACCGGGCACTATCACCCGTTTCCATCCACCAGGTGGCAATGGTGTGCGCTGGGATTCACATATTTATGCCGATTACACAGTGCCGCCAAATTACGATTCAATGGTCGGCAAGCTCATCACTTATGGTGAGAACCGTGCGATTGCAATTGCCCGGATGCGTAATGCACTGAGTGAGCTGCTGGTCGGTGGCATTAAAACCAATATCGAACTGCACAAAGAGATCATGAATGACGCCAACTTCAACAAAGGCGGCACCAATATTCATTATCTCGAGAAAAAGCTCGGCATGAAGTAAAACTTTCTTGTCTGAAAAGCCCCGTTTGGGGCTTTTTTTTGGCGTTTTTTAAGCACAAGCGGCGTTCAAGACCACAGATGCTGCCTTTCCACCCATTCATGCCGCCTCATCTCTTAGAAGCTCACAAACGGCCAACATTGGATACGTCCGCTCAACAGCCTGGACAAGTCATCGCGCTTCACAGTAAGGCTGTCAGAGCGACAGATACCGCCCCAAGTTCCCAATTTACAAACAGAATACATTTACACGGAAAATGTCACATCTTTTTACACATCAGGATATTAAACAGGTCTTCATGATTGCCTATATAGGAATTTAAACAATAAAATCAAACAGATATCTAAATATAACTCTATGGCACACTGTATGCATTGTTAATATTTCTTGCAATCAAAAGGACTTTCAAATGACACATAAAATCACCAAAACACTGGCCAGCCTGACCGTTTGTGCGAGCCTTTTTGCACCGGCACTGCAAGCGGCACCCATTTTTGACAGCGGCATTCCTGCTGGCTGGACTTGCAGTGGCAGCTGCGGCACGTCCACCGCAAATGGCGTCGTCACGACAGCACCGGATGGTGGCAGCAGATACGGTTGGGTGTCGACCAATGATGGCGTCAGCGGCGTCGCGCTGGATGGCGTTGGTGGTTCTGGCGAGCCGACCACAGGTTCAATTCTGCGTTCGAATATCTTCTCTGCTAACGCCACTGAAGTGTTGAAATTTTCCTTTAATTTCGTCACATCGGACGGTGCCGGTTTTGCAGATTACGCCTGGGCCCGCCTGCTGGACGCCAGCAACAATCTGGTCGCCTTACTGTTTACCGCCCGCACGGCACCCAGTGGCTCTATCGTACCGGGCTTCTCAATGCCAGCTCCTACCGTAATTCTGGACCCCACCGAAGTACCTATTATTGGCGGCGCGCCAGTATGGTCGCCATTAGGTGGCTCATCAGGCACCTGTTACGACGCAGGCTGTGGTTACACCGGCTGGATCAATACCAGTTTTGAACTGGTTAGCAGCGGTAACTATCAGCTTGAATTTGGTGTGACTAACTGGACGGACTCAGAGTACCAGACCGGTATGGCGATTGACGGTGTGACTATTGGTGGCCGGGTCATTACAGATCCAAATCCGGTATCCGCACCCGCGACACTGGCCGTGCTGGGTTTAGGTTTCGCCGGTTTGCTGCTGCGCCGTCGCCGCTAAGCGACTTTCAGCCTGACACCTCAGCCAAAGGTGTCAGACTGAGGTGACGACAGGGCCTGAGCCATGCTCAGGCCCTGTTTCTATTTCGGTGTCACGCACCCAACCACCGACTACTGACAGGAAAGCGCCAGCGCCCACTAGGGTCGCGACCCCATCATCAAGCCTCATGCCAAGTCAGGCAAAAACTGCTAGAATCCGCCGCATTGCACCACCTGCCGATTTTTCTGGAATATCTGATGCCCTGGATCCAACTTCGTGTTCATACCACCGAAAAACATGCCGAAACTGTCAGCGATATGCTGATGAGCTGGGGCGCACAGGCGGTGAGTTTTGTCGATGCGGCGGATACCCCCATCTACGAGCCGCTGCCCGGTGAAGTGATTTACTGGACCAATACAGTGGTGGTGGGCTTGTTTGATGCCGAGCACAAGATGGATAAAGTCATCCGCCAACTCGAACAGGTCAGCCTGTTTAAGCAAGGCGTGAAGTACAAGCTCGAGCAACTGGAAGATAAGGACTGGGAACGGGAATGGATGGACAATTTCCACCCCATCCGCTTTGGTCAGCGGTTGTGGGTTTGCCCGTCCTGGCGCGAAGTCCCAGACCCTGACGCCGTCAATGTGATGCTCGACCCAGGTCTTGCCTTTGGCACCGGCACGCACCCGACCACTGCGCGCTGTATGGAATGGCTGGACAGCCAGGATCTGACCGCCAGCACTGTGGTCGATTTTTGCTGCGGCTCAGGGATTCTCGGTATTGCCGCGCTGAAACTGGGTGGGCAGCGCGTCATTGGTATTGATATTGACCCTCAGGCCATTGAAGCCAGTGCCGCCAATGCAGCGCGTAATGGTGTCGCCGGTCAGATTGAACTCTATCTGCCAAAAGATCAGCCCAGCCTGCAGGCCGATGTGGTGGTCGCCAACATTCTGGCCGGGCCGTTGGCCGAGCTTAGCAATATTATCAGCGCATATGTGCGCCCTGGTGGCTTGCTGGCGCTGTCCGGCATTCTGGAAAGCCAGGCGCAGTCAGTGATCGATGCCTACAGTGCCGAATTTGATTTTGACCCGGTGGCTGTCAAAGACGAATGGGTGCGTTTGAGCGCCCGTAAACGCGCGTTATAACCCTCAGGTAGCAGCACCAGCGCAGTCCGGCCCTGCCGTTGGCAGGCCGGCGGCGCTGTTAGCATTCCTGTTAAATCCCCAGCACAAATCAGCCAATACCTGTCACAAATCAGCCGATGCCAATATGGCTGAGACCAGTTCACCAAATGATTCGACCGATGGCAGGCATCACACATTAATTGTGATAATATAACAAAACAGTAAGCCCACACGCTTGCTGTGCTGTGACTCCAATGTTCCTGGGGGTTCAGATTGTGGCACTGCCCCGGCAGTGCCTTTTTTTCTCACAGTGGCGGCGGCGGCCAGTCAAATCCCCGGCTTTTTTTCACCGCATTTCAGCGAGCAACTGTTGACATTTTCGACAGCAGTACAATTATCTTTGTGAAATCTCCTTGCCAGCCCGCATTCTGAAAACTGATAAGTTTGTTTTTCAGCCGTTTACTGATTGTCAACCCGTCAAGGCCGGATAAATTTGCTTTTTTGTTTAAATATTAGCCTTTGCATTGTTGGCAAAAATCCGTAAACTTAGCGC
>CBINNO010000065.1:0-17366 GCA_966252055.1 uncultured Rheinheimera sp.
GCTCTGGACCCGGAATTTCTTCACTTGTAATTGCTGCAAAATACCGAGCGCAAAAGCCACCGTTTTGCCTGAGCCGGTCTGCGCCTGCGCTATCAAATCACGGCCTTGCAGCATCAGTGGCAAGCTGGCCTGCTGGATGGGCGTCAGCTCGTGAAACCCAAGGTCCTGCAGGTTTTGTTGAAGTTCAGGTTTTAAAGGCAGCGGCGTCAGGTTCATGAGCTTTCCGGTACAAGGCACTAAAGGATCAGAGAGCGGCGCAGTGTATAGAAAATCGCCGGCGGGTCAATCATTATTTGGCTGTGGTGGCGGGCAAAAAAAAGCCCCCGTTACCGGGGGCAAAGAGCGGGTGTCGAGTTGCTCTAGGGTCTTACTTCGGAACATGAACTTACGGATACAAAATTAGTCGTTGCTGCTGACAAATCCGAGTAACTGCAGCAGACTGATAAACAGGTTAAAAATCGAGACAAACAGGCTGACAGTCGCCATGATGTAGTTGGTCTCGCCGCCGTGCACGATTTCGCTGGTCTGATACAGGATCATGCCCGACATCAACAGAACAAACATCGCTGAGACCGCCAGACTTAACGCGGCGATTTCGAAAAAAACGGCACCCAGGCCAGCCAGAAAAGCGACCAGGATGCCGACGGTCAGGAAACTGCCCATGAAGCTGAAGTCGGTCTTTTTAATCAGCGCGTACGCTGACAGCGCAAAGAAAATCGCGGCAGTACCGCCCATCGCCAGCATCACAATCTCGCCGCCGTTGGGCAGGGCCAGGTAGCGGTTCAGGATGGGGCCGAGCGTGTAGCCCATAAAGCCGGTCAGGCCAAAGACGCCGGCGATGCCCAGTGCACTGTTGCGAAATTTAGTAGTGAAGAATAATAAGCCGAAGTAGCCAACCAGCGTCAGAAGGGTGCCCGGATGCGGCAGGTTCAGACTGGCGCTGATGCCGGCCGAGACGGCACTGAAAGCCAGCGTTAACGCCAGCAGACTGTATGTATTACGCAGGACTTTATTCGCCTGCACCGTACTGATGCTTTGCGGGTAGGTCTGTTGGTTGTACATCATCTGTGCTCCTGATTGAGTTCGGCAGTGCGCGGAGTCGCGCGGTCTGTACCGGTTATTGCGTAGAAAAACCGGCAACCCCTGCATTTAAACAAAACTTGATGTATTCGGTAAAATCGAATATATCTAATTAAAAATCAGTTTTAAGCGAATTTATGACGCCGGTCAATTTTAATCAGCTGTATTATTTTTATCTGGTTGCCAAAGAAGGCAGCATTGCGCGGGTCAGTGAGCAGTTGCATATCACAGCGCAAACCATCAGTGGCCAATTGGCGGCGTTGGAGCACAGCACCGGCTCTGCGCTTTTTGTCCGCAGCGGCAAAAAGTGGGCGCTGACTGAGCTGGGCCGTGTCACTTATCGTTATGCTGAAGATATTTTCCGGCTGGGAACTGAGCTCAAAGCGGTACTCAAAGGGCAGCAGGGCGTGCAGTGGCAGACTTTTACAGTCGGCGTCACCGATGTATTACCCAAAGCCTTTATCTATGAGATTCTGCGGCCGGTATTTCAGTTGCCGGAACAATTGCGGCTGATTTGTGTGGAAGGCGAACAAAATCAACTGTTGGCGGATTTGGCGCTCAACAAGCTGGACTTGGTGCTGACCGATCAACCGCTTTCGCCCTCCAGTCCGCTCAAAGCTTACAGTCACCCGATTGTGGAATCTGCCACCAGCTTTTTTGCGGTGCCGGCACTCGCCAGCAGTTTGCGCGGCAGTTTTCCAGCCTGTCTGCAACATCAGCCTGTGCTGATGCAAAGCAAAAGATCGATTATCCGCCAGCGGCTGGATGCCTGGTTCGCTCAGCATGGCATCAGTGTGCAAATCGCAGCGGAGTTTGACGACAGCGCGCTGATGAATGCTTTTGGTCAGCAGGGGCTTGGCGTGTTTGCGGCGCCAAGCCTGATTGAGCAGAAGATCTGTCGCCAGTATGAGGTGGAAGTGGTCGGGCGGACCGATCAAATCAAGGAAGTGTTTTATGCGATTTCGCCGGAGCGAAAATTGACCCATCCGGCGGTGCTGCAACTGGTACAAGCCTTAGCTGCGCAGTAACGACACCGCCTGACGAAGGTCGCTTCTAACGGCCAAACCGGCTCAGCTGTTGTTGGGTTTCGGCGGTGGCACTGAGCAACGTCTGGCCAGCGGTTTCTATCGACGACATTTGCTGATAGGCGTCTGTGGTGCCTTGTTCAATCGCACTCAGATGCTGATGCGTCTGCTGATAGCTGCGCTCCAAATCCAGCACTGATTCGGTGATCTGCAGCACGCCTTGTTTGGCCTGGGTCAATTGCAGTTGCAGCTGGCTGAATTCGTCAGCGGTACTGCCGATGGAGCGCTGCGCCTGGCCGGCTTGTTCGTTTAACCGTTCAGATTCAGCACGGGTATCTTTGACCAACCGCTCCATGTCATTGAGAAATCCGGAGATTTGCCGGGTTGCTTCGTTGACTTTGGCCGCCAGCGTGCGCACTTCGTCGGCCACGACTGCAAAGCCACGGCCGGCTTCTCCGGCGCGGGCCGCTTCAATGGCTGCGTTCAGCGCCAGCAAGTTGGTCTGATCTGAGAAGTTTTCCACCATCTGCAGAATTTGCCGCACGTTTTCGGAGTTTTTCTGCAAACCTTCGACGGTCGCGCCAAATGTTTCCAGTAATTGCACTATGCCTGACAGCTGTTTTGAGATCCCGCTCATACCGTCACTGGCGTTTTCGGCTTTTTGTACAGTGGTCTGTGCCACTGTATTCATTTGATCGCCGGCGCTGACAATAGACGCCAGCTGGTCCAGCACATGGTCACTTTCGGCGCGGATCTGTTCGCTGCGCTTCTCAGTCCCATGCAGGTGATGGCGGGTGGTTTTGACGGCGGCAGTTACCTGTTCGTTGATCTGATGCGTGTGCTGCGCTTGCTGGTGCAAGCGGGTCAATAAAGTGGCGAGCTGGCTGACAAACAGGTTGTATTCTTCAGACAGCGTACGGAATTCGTCGTAAGTAAAAGCCGGCAGCCGGTGATTGAGGTCGGTGCCTTTCTGGTTGGCCTGATGCAGCGCATCAACCAGTGCCTGAACGGGCCGGACAATCAGATAAATCAGGTAACCAATGGTAAACAGAAAAGCGGCGGTGCCGAGGACGAGTGTGAGCCACCAGCCACTGCCGGCGCTGCCGGTTTGTGGATAAGCGAAGTACAGCGCCAGCCAGAAAATAATCGTCAGAAAACCGATATTGCCGACAATTTTTTTACTCAGACTATTAAAAAACGTGCGTTCGATGGCGGTGTACAACGAATAAAACCAATCCATGCCGGGCTCCTGCTCACTGTTTGTTGTCGATAACAAATCTACCATAGCAAATTTCTGTTGTTTTGCGGTAAATCAGATAGAGCGCCGAAAATGCGCTGCATACTGTCGCGGCAGCTTAATGTCTTTGGACCTTAAAAGTAAACAAATGCGGCAGGATCAGCCTCGCGCATGCTCAGAAATGCAAAGGGCTGCCATCGCAGCCCTTTTCAGTTCACAGACTGGATCACAGTCGTTCCAGCACCGCTTGCGTAAAGTCGGTGGTACCGTGGCTGCCACCGAGGTCGCGCGTGGTGCGGTCGCCCGTGGCAATCACGTCCGTCACAGCAGCGAGAATTTTCTGCGCTTTGTCTTTCATGCCGAGGTATTCCAGCATTTGGATGGACGCCAGGATCACCGAGCTTGGGTTCGCCAGATTCTTACCGGCGATATCCGGCGCGCTGCCATGGACGGCTTCAAAAATCGCGCAGTCTTTGCCAATGTTGGCACCAGGCGCCATGCCAAGACCGCCGACCAGACCTGCGCAAAGGTCTGACAGAATGTCACCAAACAGGTTGGTGGTGACAATGACGTCAAACTGCTGCGGGTTCATCACCAGCTGCATACAGGCGTTATCGACGATCATCTCGACAGCCTGAATATCCGGGTAGCGGGCGGCCACTTCACGGGCAGTTTTCAGAAACAAGCCAGAGGTGGATTTCAGGATATTGGCTTTGTGCACAATAGTGACTTTTTTGCGCTGCTCGCGGCGGGCCAGTTCAAAAGCGAACTCGACGATGCGCGCGGAGCCTTCGCGGGTGACGATGCTCATGGCTTCTGCCAGTTCACCTTCGTTTTTCACGACCTGACCGGCACCTGAGTACATGCCTTCAGTGTTTTCCCGCACTGTGATGATGTCGATATTTTCGTAACGCGCTTTGGTGCCTTTGAATGAAATGACCGGCCGGACATTCGAATACAGGCTGAATTTTTTGCGCAGCGTCACGTTGATGGAGGTAAAGCCTTCGCCCACAGGCGTCGTCAGTGGGCCTTTTAAGGTGATTTTGTTACGGGCAATAGCATCGAGCGTAGCTGCCGGCAGCAATTCGCCGGTTTTTTCCAGCGCCGTCAGGCCCGCGTCGACATATTCGTACTGAAATTGACATCCGGCTTTGTCCAGAATTGCGATCGCAGCATCAACAATGCTGGGACCAATGCCGTCACCTTTGATGACCGTAATGGTTTGTGTGTTCATAGTTTTCCTTGATGGTGGCTTTGGCTGTGGAACAGCTGCCGGAGCCTTGGCCTGGCGTGTCAGAACGCTCTGGAACTGGCTTCTGGTCTGTGAGTTGAAACTCCGGCGGAAACGGCGCGACTATAGCAGTTTTCGTCATTCGTTACCAGAATGACGACTGGCTAGCTCTATAAATGCGCTAAATAGTGGATATAGTAAAAAATGATGTAAGAAAACTACAAAGCTGGCTGCAGTGGCCAGCTTGCATGGTGATGCTGCAGCAATAAATCGAGCCAATAACTTAAGGAAACCGCAGGTAAATCAAGAGCATGCTGTGCTTTTTTCACCAGCGGCCCGGCTTGCTCCGGCAGGCTGGCGCCGCCCAGGTAGCAGATTTCGGTGCATAACCAGGCGAACTGCAGCAACAAATTGGCGCTTTGCTGCTGACTGTAATCGTTTTGCATTTCAGCAGGCTGACGCCACTGTAGGACGGCGTCCTGCCAAATGACGCCGAGCCCGGCAGCGGCTAAGGTCTGTGCCAGATGAGCGGGCAGTGCAGGGTCTTGCCAGAGCAGTCGGCGGCATTGTGCCGGCAAAGACGGCTGTTGACGGGATATGCTGTGCAAAGGCAGATGCCGCAGCTCATCGTGTTGCTGCAATTGTAAAGACAGACTGGTGGCTATCAGCTGCGCCTGCTGACTGCTCAGAGCCACTTTGCTGGTGCTTTGCGCCAACAGCTGCAGACTGCTGGAAAAACTGGCCGCCAGACCATCAAACCAGGTTTGCCAGGGCTGGCAGCACAACAGGATTTGTTGTCTGAGCCAGGACAGGCGCAACAGGGCCGGTAATTGTTCGGTGCCGATTAAAGCCAGCGCATGGCGCAAATCAGTGACCTGCAGCTGCTGGCGACTGAGCTGGCTGGCCTCTTGTTGCAACAACTGGCAAAACGCCGGGTGTTGTTGTAAAAAGCTGACTTGTTTGCTGATACTCCAGTCTGGATTCAGTTGCTGGATTAATGGCAGCGAAACGGGCTCCGGATCGGCAGTTTTCAGCTCATCTTGTGCTTTGCGGGTCAACAGACCCAACCAGCTTTGATCGTGCAATGGTTTGGGCGGTAGCAGCTGCATGCCGGCGCCTTGCAGCGATACTGGCTCAGCATTCAGACTGCGCAGATTCAGGTCAAACAAGTAGCCTTGCAGCTGGGGTTCTGCTTCGCAGATAAATGCCAGCGCGCCAATACTGTCGCTGCAAAAGCGACCGGTCTGATAGAGGCCTGGCCCCAGCTCACCGAGCCGCAGCAGCAATGTCTGATCATGTTGTTGGCGGCGCAGCCAGTGCTGGCGAAAACAATGTTCAAAACCATTTTTACTCAGATGCAAGGCCACACTGAGCTGGCAGGAGACCACCAGCACCGCGGCCAGCGGGTCGAGTTGCCAGCAGGGCAGGGCCTGGCGGAAGCGAAAACAACTGGCGAACAGCGACAGCCAGACTGACGGCAACTGCGTTTTCAGCTGACGCAGCGTCAACAGCCAGGGATCTGCCAGCGGTTCGGCTTGCCGTTCGGTGATTTGTTGCTCGCTCAGGCCACATAAAGCGCCAAGCGCCGCGCTGCATAATTGTTCCTGCAGCGGCAGCGGCCAGTGCCGGGTAAGCGCCAGCACCAAGACCTGTTGCTTGACTGCCAGTTGTGTTTGTTGGCGGTACTGCGGCATCAGCAGCGACAATTGCGCGTGCATCAGTGCGGGTTGTTGTTGATAAAGCTGGCAAAATTTAGTGGCCAGTTGCTCCAGCGCAGGTTGCAGTCTGCCATTGGCAGCCAGCGCAGCGCTTTGCGGGAACAGTTTATCCAGATATTGATACAGCGTATGCAGTTGTGACCCGGCCTGATTCATCGCTGTTTAACTGCCATTTTTCTGACGCTGGTACTGTTGTTCGGCAGCACTGCCAACCGCAATCACCTGACGGTTCAGATAAAGCAACGCGGTGCACTCCGCTTTGGTGGTAATGCCGTCAGAGATTGCGCGTTGTGTGCGGTAATAAGCCAACTGATAAGTTTGGCCGTCACGCTCAAACGCTTCGGTGATGTCAGGGCCCCCCAGCTTTTGCTGCACCAGGCTTTGTGCGGGCTGGCGGGTTAAATCCAGTTGCCGGATAAATTTGCGGTTAAAGGCCTCACGGTCGGTCCAGACCATTTTGGCCGGGTCGTCCTGATAAAAATTCAATATCAGCCAGGTTGCCGCCGGATAGACAGCCAGCAGTAGCAGCATCAGCAGCAGAATTTTCAGTTGTTTTGGCATGACAGCTCCAACAGGCTGCGGCAGCAGAATTTCCGTCATTGGCATCTTCAGTGGCATTTTTCCGACATCAGATCCCCGGGCATTCAAAATCTCTGCCAGTTTGTGATCAGGGGAGTGCTGCCACTATAGCGGGCGATGCAGACTCCGGCGCTGTGGACGCGCCGGAGTGGGGATTGCTGCCGACCAACAACAGCTCAGCGGCTGATTTGGTAGCAGGGTACATACTTGCTGCCGGGTAATTTCATCCGGCCTTGTGCGACAAAAGCTTCCAGCAACTGATCCATCAGTTCCATCAGCGCTGGCTCACCGGACAAGATGAATGGACCGTGCTCAGCGATGGCCCGGATCCCTTCGTCTTTCACATTGCCCGCCACTATGCCGGAAAAAGCGCGGCGCAAATTGGCTGCCAGGCGGGCTTTGTCCTGATCCAAATGCAGATCGAGCCCGGCCATGTTGGCATGGGTCGGGGCGAACGGATGCTGGAAATCCTCGTCAATTTTTAAGGTCCAGTTGAAGTGATAAGCATCACCGACCGACTTGCGGTACTGGCGTACTTCGCTACAGCCTTGTTTCAGCCGCTGCGCCACTGCGGCCGGGTCGTCAATGATCACTTCGAACAGTTTCAAAGCCTCAGGCCCGATGGTTTTTTCGATAAAACGTTGCAACTCAGTGAAGTAGGCTTCGCTTTGTTTGGGGCCTGTCAGGATCACCGGCAGTACCTGCTGACGATTGTCCTGATGCAGCATAATCCCCAGCAGATACAGTAATTCTTCCGCTGTGCCGGCACCGCCCGGGAAAATAATGATGCCATGCGCGGTGCGGACAAAGGCTTCCAGCCGTTTTTCGATATCCGGCAGGATCACCAGTTCGTTGACTATCGGGTTTGGTGGTTCGGCGGCGATGATACTGGGTTCGGTCAGGCCCAGATAGCGGCCCTGACTGTTACGTTGTTTGGCATGGCCGATAGTCGCGCCTTTCATCGGGCCTTTCATCGCGCCTGGTCCGCAGCCTGTGCAGATGTCCAGGCCGCGTAAACCCAGCTGATAGCCGACTTCCTTGGTGTATTTGTATTCCACTTCATTGATGGAGTGTCCGCCCCAGCACACAATCATGTTCGGCGTGGTGCCTGGGGCTATGACTTGGGCGTTGCGCAGAATATCAAACACTGTGTGGGTGATATGATCGCTGTCGCATTGGTCCAGTTTATTGCCATCAGCGCCAAGGCGGGTGTGGTAAAACAGAATATCGCGCAACACGGCAAACAGGTGCTCATGAATACCGCGAATGAGTTCACCATCGACAAAAGCACTGGCGGGCGGATTAAACAATTCGATTTTGATACCACGTTCGCGTGCCAGCAGATTGACGGCAAAATCCTGGAACTGATCATAGATCTCGGCCGAACTGTCGGTATGGCTGCCGACATTCAGCACGGCCAGACAACAATTGCGAAAGAGTTTAAAAGTTTCACTGTGGGCATGTTGTTTTAGCTGGTCCACTTCAAGCTGAGACAACAAATCCATTGCGCCTAACGGGTTTAACTGCACGTGCATAGAGTTCTCCTTGAACGGCACCCAGACAACCTTGCCTGATCACGTCAGGATTTCAGAATAACCTGATCCCGCCCCTGGCGTTTGGCCTCGTACAGGGCTTCGTCGGCACGGTCAAAAGCTTCCCGTGCCTGATCGGTCGTTTTAAGCTGGGTGGCCCCGAATGAAATGGTGATGGGGACATTCTGATCTTTGAAACGAAACGGAATACGCTTTATTTTTTCCCGCAGCGCATTGAGCGGGGCTGATAACTGTTCCAGTGAGGTTTCCGGGAACAGCAGGACAAATTCTTCACCGCCATAACGGGCGATAAAGTCGGCTTCCCGCATGCTTTGCTTGAGCGCACGGGCAATCACTTTCAGCGTTTTGTCACCGGCGCTGTGGCCGAAGCTGTCGTTAATGCTCTTAAAGTGATCAACGTCAGCCAGCACGATAGACAGCGGCTTGTTGTATCTTTTGCTGCGCTTAAGTTCAAGCTGATAACGTTCATCAAAAGCGGCGCGGTTTGGCAGTTCGGTCAGGGCATCCTGCAGGCTGCGGAATTTCTGTTCTGCCAGTCGTTTTTTAAATTGCAGCGCTTCGGCTTCCAGTTCTTTCAGCCGTTCGTCCATGTCGCGGACCATCACCAGCAGGAATTCACGTTCTTGTCTTTCCAGACCTTCTTTGTCGCGAAACGACTGGCTGAGCGTGTTGAGTTTGTCCGTCACTAACAATTGTAACTGTTCCAGTGACGTGGCGGACTGGGTCTCTTTGCTCAGCATGTCAATTTGTGATTCGATCTGCTGGTTGAGCAACTGCATTTTTTCGCGGATGTTATTGCTGTTTTTCAGCGATGACACCAGCGATTGCTGTACTGAATTGAGTGCTTCGTTGAGCTTCAGCAGGAAATGCTGGGCAGACTGCCGTTCTTCATTAATGCTGGCAATAATGATTTCGATAGTGCGCAGGCAAGCTTCCAGCAGTTTTTCGATACTGAGCTCATCGAGCAGGCTGAGCCGGACCTGTTCAATCGATTTGGCATAAGCGCCTTCAAATGCCAGCTCGCTGAGCAGATTGGTCAGTTCCACTGAAATCTGCCGGCAAATCGCCTCATAGCGCGTGGCGTCGGTAATTTCCTGCAAATCCAGGTTTTGCCGGGCGTTGAGTGCCAGTTGGTACAGTTCGGTCAGATGAGTCAGGTGCGGAATGTAGGCATGCAGCGTTGAGGCCGGTTCTTCGACCCGGCTCAGCAATTCGCGTAAATCGCGGCGTAACTGGTCGGGCAGTCCTTTTTGTTTTTGCAGCAATTTACCGGCTTCGGTAATAGTGGCCTGCGCCTGACGAACATCAGTGGACTGCTTGGCTTCCATTTGTTTGAGGACTTCCGCCGTGGCGTCAATTTGTGGCAACAGCTTTTCCAGATCTGTGCCATTGGCCAGTTGCTGACGAAGCCGCGCCAGCTTGTTATCGAGATCGACATCAATTCCTTTACAGACCAAAGACAGCCGTCCAACAAACTGAGTCAGAATTTTAAATTGCTGTTCGTAGGTGTCTTCCAGCTGTTTGCGTGCTTTGACGGCACTGGCCAGTTGCTGCTTCAGAGTGTGTTCGGAATCCACGACTTCAAATGTCCCGTCTGGTATCTGCTAGAGAAGGCTTGGCTAAGTATATCGTCAACACAGAAAAAGCACAGTGAAAAGTGCGGGCTGGCGCCAAAGGGTGTCTTTGTTTCTGTAACAGAATCAAATTGTTGTCAGCTGCTGGCAGGCAGATAGCGGTCAGATATGTTTTGAATCGAAAGTTAGCGGTTTTAACCCGGAAGCGGTTGTATGCAGCTACAAACAAAACCGGCCCATGTCGGGCCGGTTTTGTGGTTGCCGGAGCTCTGTGAGCACCGTGCTTATTTTTTGGTCAGGTAGTAGGGTAACCAGCTTTGCTCTTCAGCATTGGTAAGAATGTTCATCTCAACAGTCCTGTCTCAGCGTTGGTTCAGTCATTCGGGTTGGGGTTGATGTGTCTGGCATCAACAGGTGGCAGTAAAACATATTTCGGTTCGAAAGTAAAAGTTATTTTGTAATGTTACATAGTGACTTTCATAAAATTTGGCAGTGAAATTTGCCAGCTTGGCCGCAAAGCAGTGGTTCTGTCTTTGGAATTTGCTTAGTCTTGGCAGACTTCAGAGGAGTTTTTATGCGTAAATTGTTATTTAGTCTGCTGTTTCTGCCGTGGTTTGCGCTGGCAGCTGTCGATTATCAGATCAGTATTACCGAGCCGGATCAGCATCTGGCGGATGTGACAATCCGGTTTGAAGTGGGCTCACCTGGCCCATTTGAATTAAGATTGCCCGCCTGGCGCAGTGGTAAATATCAGATCCTGGACTTGGCAAATGGCGTCCGGCGTTTCGAAGCCAAAGGGGTGGACGGCGCTGTGTTACCAGTTCAGAAAACGGAAAAAAGCAGCTGGCAGCTGCAGGTGAGCAAATCCGGACCGGTCGAAGTGCGTTATCAGGTGTATGCCAATGAACTTAACCAGCGCACCCGTCATATCGACGATACCCATGCTTATATCAATGCTTCAGCCTTTCTGATGTACAGCGAAGCGCAGCGCAAGGAGCCGGTGACGCTGCAACTCAAGGTACCGCAAGGCTGGCGCAGCACCTCCGGCATGACCAGAACCGGTGCCCATAGTTTTAAAGCGGCTGATTATGATGTGCTGGCCGATTCGCCGGTGGAAAGTGGTTTTCACCAGAGCTTCACTTTTGCCGCTGATGGCCGCAGTTACGAAGTGGTGTTCTGGGGTGAAGGCAATTATGACGCGCCGGCTCTGGTGAAAGACTTACAAAAGCTGGTACAGCAGGCCGGTTCCATTTGGCAGGGTTATCCATATCAGCATTATCTGTTTATCGTACACGCGTCGACCGGTGCCCGGGGTGCCACAGAGCACCTGAATTCAACGGTGATCCAGCGTGACCGTTTCAGTTTCCGCAAGCGCGAACACCGGCTGGAGTTCCTCTCAACCGCGGCGCACGAACTGGTGCATACCTGGAACGTCAAGGCTTACCGGCCGTCGGGCCTGGTGCCATACAATTACATCGAACCGAATTACAGCGATTTGTTGTGGATCTCGGAAGGTTCCACCAGCTATTTCCAAAACCAGTTATTACTGCGGGCTGGCCTGATGACGGCCGATGAATTTTATGCCGATATCGCCAAGCGGCTGAAGCGATTTACCCATACGCCCGGCCGGGAAGTACAGTCGGTGGCCCAAAGCAGTTTTGACAACTGGATAAGCCAGGGCGGCGATCATGCCGACAATTTCAGCGTCAATATCTATAGCGAAGGTTATCTGGTCAGCTGGTTGCTGGACAGCTGGCTGTTACAGCACAGTGGCCTGAAAGCCAACTACCGCACGCTGCACAACGAGCTGTATCAGCGCTTTGGCAAAACGACCGCGTTCAGTGCGGCGGATGTACGCCAGATTGCCCAGGACCTGACCGGCCAGTCGTTAGAGGCATTCTGGCAGCAGCAGGTAGAAAGCCCGCTGCAGCTTGATGCCACTGCATTACTGGCTCAGGTTGGTTTGGAACTGGTCAAACCCAAGGCAACGGAGCCATTCAGCGGCCTGATGCTCAAACAAGACAAAGCAGGTGCTGAAGTATTAAAAGTGGAGCGCAATTCACCGGCCTGGCAGGCGGATTTGTCCAGCGGTGACCTGATTGTCGCAGTCAATGGCTTACAGCTGCAGTCTGAGTTTTCCGAGCGGCTGAAAGACTTTGCGCCCGGCAGCAGCGTCCGACTGACGTTATTCCGTGATGGCCGCTTACTGGAACGCCAACTGACACCTGCTGCAGAGCCGGCAGGCGCCTGGACAGTAAAACCGCTGAAAGCACCCAGCCGGCAACAGCAGGCAGCCTATCAAGCCTGGCTGGGCACAGAGTTACCGGCGGCAAAAGAGTGACCGGCGGCAAAATAGCGGCACACTGATTGACCATGAAAAAGCCCGCAGCGCGGGCTTTTTTGTCTCAATCGCAAAGCGAAACCGCTTATTGCCGGGTCAGTCTGATTGGCGGGACCGGATAGGGCTCGCTGCTGCGCAGCGGGTTAATATCCAAACCACCGCGACGGGTGTAGCAGGCGTAGACCACCAGCAACTCGGGTTTGGCCAGTTGCCAGATGTCGGTATAAATCCGCTCCACACATTGCTCATGAAATTCATTGTGCTGGCGGAAACTGATGAGATATCGCAGCAGGCTTTCATGGCAGAGCGCCTGGCCACGGTAGTGGATAAACACACTGGCCCAGTCAGGCTGCGACGTGATCAGGCAGTTGGATTTGAGCAGATGCGAGTGCAGCTTTTCTTCGGTCGGTGCCACGCCGGTTTTCAGCTGCAGCAGCGATTGGTCGTATTGGTACTGGTCGAATTCCAGGTCCAAATCATCCAGACATTTACCCGGTAACCAGGTCGGCTGGAAAGCGGTCAGTTCATTGACATGATGGATGTTGACGGTCACCGCCTTGCCTGCACAGGCCGAGAGGTCAGTAGTCAGCGTCTGATAGACCTGACTGATGTCACGAAAGCGGGTTTGATTAAAGCTGTTCAGATACAGCTTAAAAGATTTCGACTCTATCAGGTTGGCCGAGTCAAAAGGCACTGTCACAGTACAAAGGGCCACCATCGGCTTGCCTTTGGCATTGAGCCAGGAAAGTTCGTAACCATGCCAGATATCCTGGCCAACAAAAGGCAGAGGTTGTCCGGCGGGCAGACCTATGGCATCACGGGCCAGTTGCCGGGGCACTGGTTGTAACAGGGTCGCATCATACTGGTCTGCATACGCAGTGACTTTGCCGAGGCTCAAATGGGCCAGCGCCGCTTCAGTTTGTTTTGTCATGTGGGGTCCAATCCGCATAAAATCACGTTAGTTTATCACAGGAATTTGTTCATTCATGTCAGAGTTACAGCAAGAGTTAGACGCCCTGGCGCAAGCCGCCAGAGCCCGTGCCGAGCAACATGGTCAGATTTGGCGCGGCTGGGCAGATCCTGCGGAACAATCGCCCGCGCAATACGGCGAAGTGGTGCAGGAACAGGTCGGCTGGTGGCCGGTCAGGCAGACGGAGCCACTTGATTTCAGCGGGCTGGAACAGGGGCTGGAGCTTGAGCTGCATGCCAGTATCAAAGACTTTTACAGCACTTTGTGGGGCGGCGAGCTGACTGTGCAGCATGACAAAGGCCATGCCAGTTTGTTGCTGCTCTGGCATCCGGCTGATTTTGTCCGGCTCCAGCAAAATCTGATTGGCCATGTGTTGATGAAACGCCGGCTGAAGCAGCGGGAAACTATCTTTTTTGCCGTCACTGATGAAGAAGACACCATGCTGTCGGTCCTCAACAGCACAGGTGAAGTGTATCTGGAGCAAACCGGTGTCGAGGTCAAAACACTGCTGGCGCCGGATTTAATCAGCTTTTTGCGCCAGCTAAGACCAGTGGATGCCTGAATTGCCGGCGCTCCAGTTAAATTACTGACACTGCCAGGCAATGTTACTGACGACCTGGCAGCGGTCGCAGCGAAAATCGAACAAATCATGCCAGGGCGCGCTCAGGCGCCAGTCGCCGTTACAATAAGGGCAGTGGCGGTGTTCCTCAGCCTGGCAGTCCGGGCTGCTTCCACGGTACAGCGCAAAATAAACCGGCTTGCCACTTTGCCTGCTGAGCTGACGGGCCAGTTGGCGCCCCTGGCGGTTCAATTTGCTGTGGGGTTGCTGCAAGGCACGTTCTGCTTGCCGTTGCAGCAGACTGTCTTGCTGCATCTGGATTTCATCCAGCGCCTGAAACTGCAGTTGCCAGCGGATCAGACTCTCGAAGTCACTGTTGCCTGCTGTTGAGCGGCAGAGCCGATACAGCGGCACCGGCGCGAAATGTTCGGCGCAGTACAGCACTGAATTCATCTGACTGAAGCGACAATACAGGATGAATGCCGGTGGGGACGGGCAGGGATCTGTATGATTGGACATCAGATCCGGTCCCAGGATCTGCAATTTCGGATAAGACAAACCGGCACGGCCGAGTGCCTCAAAAGCTTGCAGGCCGGCTGCGCTGTGGTTGGCGGGCGCCAGTGCATCCTTTTCCGGTAACACCACCCGGCTGATAAAATGATCGGCGGCCTGCGCAGTTGGAAACTCCCGCCCGAGAATTTGTCCCTGAAAAATTAAAGCTTCCAGATAATCGCGAATGGCCGCTTCGGCATCGGTGAGGCTGGTGTCTGCGACAATCCGAAATTGCAGTTCGCCGACGTACATCAGGCACGCTCTGCCAGTTTCTGCAACAGCAAATCCAGTTTGGTTTCGATGCGCGTTAAGCTGGCTTGCAGTTCAGCCAAATCGACGGCAGATGTTGGCTCAGCAGCCTCGGGTTCTGCTTTGGCTGATGTTGTCTGACTGAGCCCTGGCTGACTGAGCGGGGCGCCCTGATTACGCCATTGCTGGTAAGTACTGAACAGTTCGGCCTGACTGGCAGGCAGGTCGAGCCGGCCACGGATCAGCGCCAGATTCGGTGTTTTTCCTTCTGCCTGCAACTGGCCGGCGATTTCACTGATGCGGGTAAACAAACTTTGCTTCATGGTGGTTGTTAGTGGTTATCGCTAAATAGTGGTGTAATCTAACACTGTATGATTGCGTGTAGCGAATGATTCAATATATCTATTTGATAATTAAAGAAATTAAAGTTGGCACTGACTTTGCTGACGATGTTTCGTTCATCATCAGCCATTCGTGCTACTTATAAAAAGGAAAAATTTATGCATGCATTCATTAAACTGGTTTCAGCCACAGTACTGGTCAGCGCCTTGTCTGGCTGCGTTGTTGCGGTCGGCAATGGTCATGACGATTATGAAGACGGCAAAAACTGGAAAAAAACGCAGAAATTTAATCAAAGCTATGTCAGCCAGCTGCAAACCGGCGCCGATATCAGCACTGTACGCAATAATTTAGGGACTCCGGATTTCTCCGAATCTTTTAACAAACAAGGCGAAACTGTTGATGTGCTGTTTTACCGCACCCATCATAGTCGCAGTGACGGCATGACCACTAAAGATGAATGCACGGCGCTGATCTTCAAAAAAGGTTTGCTGGTTGGCTGGGGTGATAAGGCCTATCAAAACCTGTAATTTCTCCGGTTCCACTTCGTAATACTGACAAACCGCAGCAAGGCCTGCGGTTTGTTGTTTTTGTGCCCATCGACAAGGATGCTTGCAACGGACTTGCAACTCTGGACTGGCCTGCTATGAATTGTTGACGTCGGCTGACAGATCTCTTCCGGCCGGATAATAACAACAAGAGGCGCGCGATGAACCAACTGTCTGATCTTGATTTCAACCAATGCCGAATTGAGCAACTCAATGCAGAACAACTGCGCCAGGCCAGCTCGATTTTATACAGTACCTACCACGATGACCCTTTGTTTATGCAGATTTTTCGCGCAGGCCGGCCAGACTATGAAGCGCGTCTGCGCGCGGCCATCCGCGAGGAAATTGCCACGTTCTGGGACATGCAACAGCCGGTGCTCGGCATGTTTCACGGTGAGCAGTTGCTTGGGGTGGCCTGCCTGACCGAACCCGGCGCGGCCTTTAATGGCGAGCGGCTGTGGCATTGGCGGCTGAAAATGTTACTGACAGCCGGGTTGTTGTCCACTCAGCAAATGCTTGATAAAGAACGTAAGGTATACGAAGCCATGCCAGCGAAGTCTTTTCATATGCTGGCCTTTATCGCGCGCAATCCGGCGTATTACCATCCGCAGGCGATGCGACATTTTCTGCAGGCGATAGACAGTTGGGTCGATACCAGCGAAGTGTCCGAAGGCATCGGTGTTTTTGTTACTTTAGATAAGTATCTGAGTTTTTTTCATCAGGACGATTATCAGGTGGTCGGCCAGCTTGACTTCCAACATGTCAGCGGTAAATTGCTGTTCAGATCCCGTCACCGATTGCAGGAAAGCTGATGTCAGTTACCCGTTTTCAGAGCTTCGCTGAGTTTTACCCCTTTTATCTTAACGAGCACAGCAAACCGGTCTGCCGGGCCCTGCATTATGTTGGCAGCAGCCTGGTGCTGGTGATCCTGGCTTATGCGCTGTTGAGTGCTCAGTGGTCCTTGTTGTGGTGGCTGCCTGTCGCGGGTTATGGGTTTGCCTGGGTGGGGCATTTTTTTGTCGAGCACAACAGGCCGGCCACTTTTAAGTATCCGTTCTACAGCCTGGCCGCTGATTGGGTGATGCTGAAAGATTTTCTGAGCGGGCAACTGGCCGCCAAGCTGCTGGCGGCCGGGAGCACAGCGTCTGATGCGCCTTCGTCAGATCCGAAAAGGCGGTAGTTTGAAGTCGGCCAGCCGCAGCCCTTTGAGCCACAACTCGGCCTGATAACGACTTTCACCGTCGCCACTGAAATCAACCAGATATAAAGTCCGCCATCCGCGCCGGCCATGCAGTTGTACCCACTTATGCCCATCGCGGGCACAATCCAGATACTGAACCTGCTGCTGCTGGCACAGCTGGCGGGCCAGCGCCACAGCGCGTTCATCCTGGCGTCTTTGTTGCCAGAACAGATAAGCCACCATCATCAATAACAACAATACTGCAACTGAACTCATAATCGTCCTCCAGCGCCATGATGTGGGGCTTTTGAACGCAAAAGCAAGCGCTGTGGTAAAATTGCCGTTTTTGCGCGGAGTCCTGATGAAACACCAGCAAGCCCGACTAATACTGGCGCAGATTGAAGCCGAGCTCAAAGCGCTGGCGCTTTGGAGCAGCCAGCCGCCAACGCCTGAGGCAATGGCCAGCACCCTGCCTTTTTGTTGCGACACCATGTCTTTTGCAAATTGGCTGCAATTTATCCTGTTACCGCGGTTGCAGGCTTTACTGGATGGCCAGTTGCCACTGCCGTCCAGTATCAGTCTCTGCCCGATGGCCGAAGAAGCCTTTAAAGCGGAGGAAAAACAAGCATTG
>CBINNO010000066.1:0-17309 GCA_966252055.1 uncultured Rheinheimera sp.
CTTGGGCGCTTTATTGTTGATGTTGTCGGTTTTTATCGTCGATGCCAGCTGGACTTTGTCAGTCCGGCTGTTGACCGGCCAGCGAATTTGGAGTGCGCACAAGCTGCATGCTTATCAGTTGCTGAGCCAGCGGTTACAAAGTCATGCCCGCGTCTGCGGGTTGGTGCTGTGCTACAACTTCATCTGGTTGGCACCATTGGCCATTTTATGGATGACTGCTGTGCTGCCACTTGCGGTCGCGGTAGTGTTAGCCTGGACGCCATTGATTGTACTTTGTGTCAGACTGCGGGCTGGCCGATTGCCTGTAGTTCCTTTGTCTGCTGACTGAACGGATATCTTGCCTTGTTCTCTGTCATCATTCCGCTTTATAACAAACAAGATTCGGTTGCCAGAGCCATTCGGTCCGTGCTGGCGCAGCAGGATGCCGATTTTGAGCTGATTGTGGTGGATGATGGCTCCACAGATGACAGTTTTGCCTGTTGTCAGCAGTTTGCAGATCCACGGCTTCGCCTGATCAAGCAACACAATCAGGGCGTGGCTGCCGCGCGAAATACCGGGGTTGCGCACGCAACACAACAGTATGTTTGTTTCCTCGATGCAGACGATGAATATGCCCATGATTTTTTGCGCAACATGCATGGGCTGACCCAAACAGAACCGGACGCCGCTTTGTATTGCTGTAGTTACGAACTGATTGATGAGCATGGCAAGCGGGTCCCTTATGTTTGCCCGTCCAGCGCTCATCAGTCTGTCAGACTGGTTGATTTTTTTGCCGCTTTTCGCCAGAACCGGCGCCTGATTTGTGCTTCTTCGTTTGCCATGCCGCGGCAGACATTGCTGGACCTCGGCGGATTTCCGGCCGGCGTGACCGTTGGTGAGGATCTCTATCTGTGGTGCCTGGCCGCGTTACAGGGGCCGGTGTTGCATTGTGCCAGCCGGTCAGCGACGGTTTACCAGAATGCACAAAACCGCACTATTCACAGGGCTGAGCAGCCGCTGGCCTGGCACAGTGTTGTTTTTTTAACAGATGACGTCTGGACGCAGGGTTTATCTGCGACCCAGGTTCAATCGGTGCTGAGCTTTGTGCGCTACAACACGCTGGTCGCAGGATTAGGGGCTTTACAGTATGGCCGGCGCGCCGTGGCGAGGGGCTATGCTGCGCTGCTCTGGCGGCATACACCGCACTGGTCTGTACTGCTTTGGCTGGCCAGTGTACTGCCACGTCAGTTATTTGTCGGACTGCGTCACTGGCGCAACCGGCGCAGCTGTAAAGGGCCGCGCAGCTGATGACGATGCCACTGGTTTCTGTGTACATTCCGACGAAAAACCGCGCTGAAATGCTGGCACGTGCTGTGCGTTCCTGTCTGGCGCAGGATCACGGCGCACTTGAGATCCTGATTGTCGATGATGGCTCCGCACCGCAAGTCGCTGAGCAAAACCGGGCATTGGCGAATACAGATCCGCGTATACGCCTGTTCAGTCTGGAGCGCAGCATGGGCGCATCAGCGGCACGTAATCTGGCGATTGAGCAGGCGCGGGGCGAGTTTATTACCGGCCTTGATGACGACGATGAATTTCTGCCCGGCAGGATCTCAGCTTTTGTGCAGGCGATGGCGGCGCAGCCCAATGTGAGTTTTCTCTGCAGCGGATATTGCTATATTTTGCCTTCCGGAATGCAAATCACGGGCATGCGGCGTGCCAAAACGCTGAGCATCTCTGATTTACTGAAGAACAACTATGCGGGTAATCAGGTGTTTACCCGCACCAGTCAGTTAAGAGCCATCGGCGGTTTTGATGCCGCATTACAAGCTTGTCAGGACTACGATGTCTGGGTGCGCCTGGTTGACCGGTTTGGCCCGGCGCAACGACTGGGACTGGCGAATTACCTGGTCCATCAGGAGCATGACAGCCCAAGGATTTCACAGGCAGCGAGGCGATTGCAGGGACATGGTCAGTTCATCGAAAAACACCAAGCGTTGTTGGCGCAGCATCACAGGCTGCAGCACCAGTTGTTCTTGCAACATTTGCTGAGCGGCAGTGCGGGTTATCTGACTTTGGTGAGACTGGCGCCTGTCGATTGTTTGCCGGTGCTGGGCAAAACCATGTTATTGCATGCAGCCCAATGGCTCAGAGCAAGATTCAAAAAGCCTGCAGGTTAACATGCCTGTTGATAGCGGACTGTGGCTGCACTGCCAGCTGCAAGCCAGCTTTACAGCTTAAACCCAGCGCAGCAACCAACTGGCAATGCAGTCGCCGAGCCATGCGGCGCCAGCCAGCAAAAAAGGCACTGAGCCATAAATCACGGGCAACTGCCGTAGCCGCAGGTCGGCAAAATAAGACAGCGAGAGCAGTGTTGTGACCAGTTGTAAGGCGCAAAGGATCACGGCGAACCACAAAACCGGCATTTGATTGCTTCCAAGCACCACGGCCGCCAGCGTCAGCACGCTGCACCACAATAAGGTCGAAAGCCAGGCCCAATTCAATAATCTCCGCAGATTGTTATTCAGTTCGGCATACAGTACACCAACCTGACCGAGCGGCCGGATAGCCCCGAATAATGCCAGTGTCAGCACCAGCCACAAAAAGTTTTCCTGCTGACTGACATGAAAGTAGCGCAACGCCGATGGCAGGACAATTAAAAGCCCGCAGTAGGTTACGACTGTGCTGAACAGCGTTTTGTGTAAATCGGGCAGTAACCGGGTGGTGCCAGTCTGATTTAAACCGGACCATTTCGCCTGCAGCAGGCGCTGAATAAGCGGCTGCAGGATCTTCAGCGGACCCTGGATAATTTCTCTGGCCATGCCATACAAAGCCAGGACGTCCAGACCAAACCATTTCCCAACAATAAAAGTGTCGAACTGACTGCGCAGTAAAGCGGCCAGCTGAGTCAGATTTAACAGGAAACTTTGTCGCCAGATGCGTCTGGCGCGTGACCAGCTCGCTGGCGGCTCCGCCGGCCAGCAGTTGATCTGCCGGCGGATCAGCACTGCTTTGACCAAAGCGGCGACGACAAATCCCCAGACGACCAGCTGCATATCAAACGATGAACCAGACAAGCCAGGCCAGACCAGCGCTGCGGCGCTGAGTTTGGCGACAATTTCAAATGTGGCCAGCAAAGCCAGTTGCTGTTGCCGGATCATCATCGCTTGGCCACATAACCCCATCGCATTAAACAGCTGCAGCAGCGCAATGACGCCGATTTGGGAGGTCAGTGCTTGACTGTCATACAGCAGGCCAATCAGAGGCGAACAGATCAGCAGCAAAGCCGCAACCATCAAGCCTTGCAGCAGTGCCAGCCAGCGGCAGATACGCCAGAAAGAGCGGGTCAGGTGCCGGCGCCTTAACAGCAAGACGGTCAGGCCGCTGTCTTGCAGCATCTGACTGATGTAGATAAATGCGAGACTGATAAACACCAGCCCCAGCTGAGCGGCCGGTAAAGTCCTGGCCAGATACAGCAACAGAGCGAGCTGCAGGGCTGCCCCCGTCACCACGGACAAAAAACTCCAGAGCGCGGCTTTAGCAGCCATGTGGGGTTTGTCTGCTTAATGCTGACAACAAGGCATAGAGCTTGTCGTCCAAAGCGGGCTGGTCATAGGCCTGTTGTACTTTGCGTCGGGCAGCCAGGCCAAGCCTGCTGCGCAGCGCCGGATCTGTCATGAGCTGCTCCAGTGCGCCAGCCAGTGCAGCAATGTCGCGTTCCGGCACCAGCAAACCTTCCAGCGGGTCGGCGATCAGCTCCGGAATGCCGCTGTGAAAGGTCGAAACACAAGGTTTTGCGGCTGCCATCGCCTCCATCAGCGACACCGGGATACCCTCCATATCCCCATTGGCGGCGGTGACACTGGGCAACACAAAGATATCGCAATCTGCCAGACTGGCAGCAACCTCAGCTGCCGTTTTTACGCCACAAAACTCGACGCTGGCGCCAAGCTGCAAGCGTTCAGTCTGTAACTGCAGCTCCGGCAACAGCGGGCCTGAGCCAATGATGCGGGCCCGAAAGCGGATGTGCTTTTTTTTAAGCACAGACAGTGCTTCTAACAGGTAACAGATGCCTTTTTTTTCTGTCAGCCGGGCAACCGTCAGCAGGTTGATACCAGTGGCCGTCTCAGTGGGCCGGGCTGGCAGATGTTCTGGCGCTGCGTGATGCAAACTGACGCCCATACGCAGCACATCGAGCTTGTCCGGCGGACAGCCCATCTGGATCAGTTTGTCCTGCCACAGCTGACTAATCGTCATCACGCGGTCCGCCTTTGCAAACAGCTGCTGATAGCCGCGCTGATAAAGCGCTAATGTGGCGTGAACGGACAGATCATAACCATGAAAGAACGGCACCAGCTTACCTCGCAACACCCCCGCTTGGATCAGTTCCTGGGCAAAGACGGCGGTGGTACCAAAGTGAACCACGACAACATCGGCTGACATCAACTGGTGTCGCTTAACCGCAAGCGCGAGCAATATTCGCTGTTTAAACGGCAGATTGCTGCGCAGGACGGCTTGCCAGCAAGCCGGGTCCAGCAGCATACCTGGCAATGCGGCGATAAGTTGTTGCTTCAGATGGCCGGGCCTGAACAGGCTTGTACAGTGTTGCAGCAGTTCTGACGGGATGCCTGCTGTAGCGGAAGGGGGGACGCCGGCTGCGATGGTGAAAACGCGAACCTCACAGCCACGTTGCAACAGGCCTTTCATCTGCGCTAACACAAAGGTCTCAGTCGGATGGGGGAATTGCTCTGTGACAAATACAACTTTTAGCATCAAGACCTCATGACCTTCAGTCTGACCAGCGAGCCAGCGCATGTTGCAGTTGCACCCGCGCCAATTGCTTCTGTTGCCGCACCGCCTGAGTCATTGACGCACGACGCTCCTCCGAGGCCGTGCTGAGCAGCTGAAACACTTTTGCTTTGAGCTGACCATCAAGCAGTTGCGCAAGGTCTATGCCCCGGTCGGCAAACCCCATGTCCTGCATCATGCCGGCAGATTTGTGTTCGTAATTGAGCGCAATGGCGGGGCAACCTGCATTCATTGCAATAATGGCACTGTGCAGCCTGGTCCCGATCAGCAGTTCACACTGAGCCAGCAACTGACCCAGTTCAATATCGTTGAGCTCCCGCATTTCGACCAGTACATCCGCCCTGTACTGCAGCATCTGATGGAGCTGCAAGGCTTGCATACGGTCGTCGTTCTGATAGCGGTCCATGCCGGTACAGGTCGAAATCAGCAGCACGCGGTAACCGGCCTGTATCAATGCTTCGGTCATTTGGGCAAAAGCCGCCAGGTAGTCGGCTTGTGTGATGTTGAGCAATTGATCAAAAGGGGCAAGGTTGCGCAGTGTCATCGCAACCCAGGGTTTGCCGGCAGGCAATTGTAATGTCACTGGGTGCTGGCGCGGGATATCGACCAGCCAGGCTAAATCAGTGGACAGCTGCACTTTCTCTGACGGCAGTGCCGCAGCCTGCATCAACGCGGCACTGCGGCTTTCGCGCAATTGTACGACGTCGGCCTGTTGAAACACGATTTTGCAGAGCCGTTTGAACAGACCGGTGCCGAAGGGCCCCACACTGTGTCCCAGCAACACCAATGGTCTTTTGGCAATCAGCGTCAGCAGTGGATAATCCAGCTGAACCTGGCCATATAAGGCCACAATATTTGAGCCACCGACCTGCAGCACTAAATCAAACTGGCGAATGTATTGAATTTCTTCGCGAACAGCAGAGGGCAGCAACCGGCAAAAAAATTCTGGCCTTTTGACGGCAGCGGCCATCAGCCGTGTGGTCAACCGGCTGCGCAAAACCCGCCGTAACCGGCTCAATGCACCTTTGGGTTGCTGTTGATAATGCAGATACATCATGTCCTGACGACAAGGGAAACCAAGCAGGTAACTGGCACTGACCGGAAATCTGCTCAGCATCGCGATCTCAGCCTGCGGCATTAATTCATGCAGTGTGTTCAGCAGTCCCCGAGCAATGGCTGCATCGCCCCGATTGACGCAGGAATGGTTACCAATCAGCAGGATTTTCATGGAATTATACGTTTATAAGCGGAACGTCAGAATATAGATTTTCAGCAGGTGCAGCAAGGTATATCCGGACAGTTGATTGCGTTGCGCTTAGGGTATGAGTCATAATGCCGCGGATTTTTTTATCTCATTCAGAGGTGTCTGTGAAATCAGTTCGTGCATTGAGTAAAGGTTTTACACTGATTGAATTACTAATTGTGATGGTGATTTTAGGCTTGCTGGCGTCGCTGGTCGCACCTGAGATGTTTTCTAAAGTTGAATCGTCAAAACGGAAAACTGCGGTTGCCCAGATGCAAATGCTGAGCACTGCGTTACAGGCTTACCGGCTTGACCTCGGCAATTACCCTGAATCGCTCGAAGAGTTGCGACAGTCGGATAAAAAAGGCTGGGATGGCCCATATCTGCCCAAAGGTTTACCGGCAGATCCATGGGGTAACCCGTACTTTTATAGCAAAACCGACAACAAAAATAAGCCATTTGAGTTGATGAGTTATGGTGCCGATGGCAAGTCGGGCGGCGAAGATGATAATGCCGATATTGTTAATGAATAAGCTGTTGGCGGGTATTTGAACCAATGACGCAACTTCCTGTTAACCCGGGTGTCGTCAGTCAATTGCTTGCTGACGGGGTGGTCAGCGAACAGCAACTGCAACGCGCGCTGGAATATCATACTGAAATCGGTGGCAGACTCGAACACATCATGGTCAACCTCGGCGTTATTCAACGCGATGATCTGGTAGTGCCGTTTTCTAAATATTTAAATTTAAAGCTTTTTTCCGATAAATCTGAAGACCTTGCCATCCGCAGTAATGTGTTGCCAGGGGTAGACCTGACCAGTTGCTACAAACAAGGTTTTTTACCTTTTGCAACTGAAGGGACCGATTACTGTGTCGCGGTCACTGACCCGTTGAACCTGCATATTTTTGAGCTGCTGCCGGCGGCTTTCAGTTACCAGTGGTTTATGTGCCATCAGGCCGAGCTTGATGCCCTCTATGCGCAGCTGCAGTCTGAGTTTGTTGCCAGTAGTCTGGATCAATCTTCAGTCAGTTCGGAACTGGAACGGCTGCGGGAATTGGCATTCGGCGCGCCAACAGTACATCTGGTCAACAAGCTCATCGTGCGTGGTATAAAGCTCAAAGCGTCCGACATGCACGTGGAGCCGGTGAACGGGCGTTACCGGGTGCGCTATCGTGTTGACGGTATATTGCATGAAGCGGATTCTGTACCTCAGGATTTGCAACTGGGCGTGATTTCGCGGATCAAAATCCTGGCGGGTATGGATATTGCTGAAAGACGTAAACCGCAGGACGGCAAAATTGAAACCAGCGTCGCCGGCCGGGAGCTTGATATCCGGGTTTCGGTATTGCCGCTGGGAGACGGGGAGAGCATCGTCATGCGCTTCCTGCTCAAAGAATCTATCAGTTTCAGTCTGGACAAACTGGGATATGAGCAGGATTTAATCCGTATGATCTACGCGGATTTGCAGCGTACCACTGGCGTGATCCTGATGACGGGGCCAACCGGTTCCGGAAAAACCACCAGTCTTTATTCCTTCCTGGCAAAGCTTAACAAGCCTGACGTCAAGATTATTACACTCGAAGATCCAATCGAGTATCAGCTCGATGGGATTAATCAGGTTCAGGTGAACCCTGACATCGGTTTTGATTTCTCTAAAGGCCTGCGCAGTATTGTCCGGCAAGACCCCGACATCATTATGGTCGGTGAGATCCGTGACCAGGAAACCGCCAGAATCGCGATGCAGTCGTCGTTAACAGGCCACCTGGTGTTCTCGACTGTCCACACCAATGATGCGCCGACCACTTTTACCCGCTTGCTTGACCTTGGCGTCGAAGAGTTTTTATTAAATGCCTCTGTGATTTCAGTGATGGCGCAGCGCCTGACCCGCAAGATTTGCCCACATTGTTCAGCGCCAGCAGCGGACGCCGCTGCGATTGAACAAATGCCTGAGATTATTGAGCTGTGCCAGCAATATGGTCTCAGCCCAGACATTCGTAAAGGTAAAGGCTGTGATGCCTGCGGTGGCACTGGTTATGCCGGACGGATCGCTATTCTTGAGTATTTACCAAATAACGCGGACATTCAGGCCATGCATAAAGGAGCTGGGTTCCAGCAACAGGTTGCCGAATACCGCCAGCGGCATAAACTGCGCACCTTAAAACAAGACGGTCTGTTAAAAGCCATTCAGGGGTTAACCACGCTTGAAGAAGTGCTGAGGGTCGCGAACTGATGCAGCATTGGCTTTACGTGGGATTGGATGCCAAAGGCAGCAAAGTAAACGGCAAACTGAAAGCCAGTGATAAAACGGCTGCGATGGCGATGATGATTGAACGTGGCTTGTCGCCGCTGGAAGTTAAACCTGTCACTCAGCGATTCAGCCTGTTTAACCGCCTGAGCAGTGCCGATACGGAGCAGTTAACCACGGAATTGGCTTTGTTACTGCGTAATGCAGTACCACTGGACCGGGCGCTGGAAATGTTATCAGAGCATCATCCGAATCCACTGGCGGCAACGATGCTGGCCGACATCACCGAAGATGTGCGTAGTGGGGTCACGCTCAATCAGTCATTTGCCAGATTTCCCCAGTATTTCGATTCCTTGTTTTGTGAAATGGTGAAGGTGGGTGAAGAGTCAGGGCAACTGGCAACTGCACTGGATAAACTCAGTCAGAATCTGAAGTTTCAAAATGACCTGAAGTCGAAAGTGAATCAGGCCATGATTTATCCGATGTTTATCCTCGCGGTCTGTCTGGTTTCTGTCTGGGCGATTTTTAACTTTATTGTACCCAGTATGTCTGGCTTGTTTGCGAACATGGCCGAGATACCGGCGTATACCCGCTTTTTACTCGACAGTTCTGCTTTTGTCCGCAGTTACCAGCAATGGCTTGCTGTTGGGTTGCTGGGGATGATCCTGGCCTTTTTACATTACCGGCAGCAGCCTTGGTTTAAAGCAGCCTTACACAGTCTGTTCCGGCGGTTGCCATTGATCAATCGGGGGATGTTGCTGGCTGAACGCATCCGCTACGTGTCTGCAATGTATCTGATGTTATCCAGTGGCATTCCGTTGGTGCAGGCGCTGGGCTTTGGTGTCAGTGTGGTGCAGGATCTGAAACTGAAAAATCAGTTACAGCGGGTTCGCGATGAAGTGTCGCATGGCAAGATGTTATCAGACGTGATTGCGGGTACCGATATCATGGAGCCTATCATGCTGTCGCTGGTCAAAGTTGGTGAAGAGAGTGGCCGGTTGGAGTTGGTATTTGGGGAGATTTTCGAACGCTCCCGTCGCGGCTTTGAGCAATGGGCGCTCAGACTGACCAGTATGTTGGAGCCTTTATTGATCATCGTGATGGGTGGTTTGGTTGGCTCAGTCGTTGTCACTATGCTCCTCAGTATCGTATCGACTTCAGATGTACCACTCTGAGCGCAACGCCGGTTTTACTCTGATCGAATTGTTGATAGTCATGGTCATCATGGCGTCAGCGATGGCGATTGTCGCACCTTTGACGATGCAGCAGGTACACAGTGCCCAGCAGCGCGCTGAGCGGGAACAAATACGGATGTTTTTGCAGCAGGTTCAGTACGATGCTTTTTTTCAGCAATCAACTCAGTTGCTCTGGTTCGAAGGGCGGCAGATTTTACGGGGCAACGATAAAGTTGCGGCAATGCAGTTAGACTTTGTCAGTTTTTCGAATAAGACGTTGACAGTGTTTCCCAGCGGAGCATTTTCAGAGCCGGTTGTCAGCGCCGTGGTGGATGAAGTGACGTGGCATTTGGAACTATCAGATGAAAAAGCAGTCTGGTCTCACGCTGATTGAAGTGCTGATTGCTTCGGTCATCCTGTTCATGGTCATCGCTTTGGTGACAGTCGCCTATCAGCAGAATTATCAAAGTCAGCTCAAAGCGATAGGCTGGATAGATACAGCCGCTGAGTTTCGCTCGGATTTGACAAGAGTTCGGTTTCAGTTTGCGCAAGGGCAGCGTAAAGGCGACTGGACGACGCCGACAGGGAAAAGATACTGGCAGGCCACTGAACTTAAAAGAGCTGCAGGCATCATGGTGTTAGACCCTGAGAACTCTGCGGCTCAGACCGATACATCCCAGTATGTATTGTATGAAATAACGGTAACCAATGAGCAGGAGCTGTTGCTTTGGCAAATAAAATTAGGGGCTTGGGAAACCAGCGCGCTCTTACCCTGATTGAGATGTTGATATCACTGGTGATCCTCAGTACATTGCTGACGCTCGGCGGTCAGGTTTTTGTCCGTTATTCCGACAGTTCAGGGCAGTCGCAGAGCCAGTTACAGCGTACGGTCAGTGAGCTGAAAAACAATCAGCTGTTACTACAGCAGCTATCTTCGGCCTTTTATTACTACTGGTCGCCTGAAATAGGACGTAACGAGCTGTTTTTCGATGGAAACGCGTCGACACTCCGATGGATTGCTTCACGCTCTTGGTCGCAAACTCAGGTACCTGCTCTTGCTCTGCTCCATGTCGACGACGGTAAACTGCAGTATTGCGAAATGCCATTTGATAATTATCTGCTGACAGAAAAACTGCCGGAAGACAGTCAGATTTGTGCGCGCTTTCATCGCGATATTGTTACTGAAGTGAGCAAGGCGGAATTCCGTTATTACGGTGAAGCTGGTATCAATGAAAAATTCCCGATGACCAATGAATTTGCGGCTGAACTGATTGTGCAGCCACCGGGCTGGAGTCAGGCATTCTCGGGCCGGGAGCGGAGGATATTGCCTGACTATGTTGTTATTCAGTATCAGCAGGATGAGCAAACCTATGAACTGTGGTCGGCCATCTTAAGCCACGATATGACACGAGTGAATGAGTTCAATGAATCATACAGTGGTTAAATCCCGTGGCGTGGCTCTGCTGATTGTGCTGATGATCAGTGCGGTGATTTCTGTGGTCATTGTGATCCAGCAGTTGAAATCGAAGCAAAGCATTGAGCTCGCTCAGCAGGCGCGTGATTTTGTCGAGGCGCAAAGCAAAGCAGAAAGTCTGAAAAGCGATATTTTGTTCCTGTTCAGTACCACAAATCTGTGGTTGCTTGGCCCAACCGCTGACAATGTCGCCCGGCTGAATTTACCTGCTCAGATGAATTTTTATGGGCGGACATTTCAGTGGGATGGTGTTGAAGTCAACATCAAAGATGCTTCCGGCCTGATCCCTTTGTTACCTTTTTCTGAGCGGGCCTGGCAGGATTTGTTCGGCCATTTTTCACCGGATCAGGCTGATGCCTTGGTTGCTACTCTAAAAGACTGGTACGACAAAGATGATTTTGTCCATCTTAATGGCGCGGAACGTCGGGAGTACGGTAGTGCTTTTTTGCCACGTAATGAGCGGCCACAAACTGTGGAAGAGCTCAAAATGTTACTCGGCATGACTCCTGGCTTGTGGGAGACCATCAGCCCGCACCTGACTTACATTGGTCAGGAGGTGTTGAATCCGGACTATGCGGCTGACACATTATTACCGGCCTTGGTCGGACAGTACAAAAGCGAACAAATGCAAAGTTCAAGAGCAACCGGAGAGGACGTGAAAGATTTTAAGATTACGGAGCCAATCTCTGAAGACACTACTTATGGTCCGACGAACCGCCTCAAAATTGAGATCAAAGCTGTCGTCGGAAGAAGCGCTTACCATGAGACCTTTACCTTGTTAAAATCTCAGGGCAATCCTAAATTGATCTACCAGGTTGAATACATCCCTGGTTTTGGCAGGGTAATAACTAATTGATGAAAGCTGTTGAATTTAACCTGCCACTGGCCTGGTCAGGTCAGACACAGGGTGTATCCGGTTCCAGTTTAAAAGTTGACGTGTTACCCAAATCAACCTATCGGGAGCTAATAAGGCATTACAACGCCCGACTTACAGAGCTCTACACCCTGATTAAAAATGAATGTCAGGTGCTTCGGCGAAATGGTGATTATGTACTTTGGTACATAGCTGGCCGAACTGATGCCGGCTTTGAAGTGTATTACGCGGTCATCCCACGAGATTCAGCTGTGTTGCCAGTGTCAGGTTTTTGCTTTCTGCTGCCGGAGACATGGCTTTTATGTCATCTGTTGGCGGACGATCAGTTGTACCGCGTGCATGGGACCGAAACTTTCTGGGCTTATCGCAAACGCGGCAAAGGTCTGCAGATGGTTGCAGCTAAAGGCCTTTATGCACAACCCGACGTATTTTGTGCCGCATCTGGGCTTACGACTGTACCTGATGCCGCAAATTATGATCTGCATGACTATATTTCCGCCGGGAAGCGTTCATTGCCGCTCTTGATGTTAATCGGTGCCGGATACAAAGCGAGGGTTGAACACTCCTTTGATCTCAAAAAATTTACACCCCATCTGAAGAAGCTGGCGACTGTTTTTGCGGCTTATGCTGCAGGCCTGTCGGTCTTGTTGTTGGCCGCAGAGAGTTATCTGAATCGTCAGGTGGAGATTTTGTCTGCCGATGCTGCTGTTTTTATGGAGAAACAACAGGGACTGGCTCAGAAGCAGCAGTTCATTGGTGCCTATCAGCAATTAATCTCAGCGCATGAGACAAACGCTGTTATGCTACGGGCGGTAACCGCGGCGCCCGATTTGATTGGCAGGCTGCAGATCATTCAGACGGCGGCATCGCGCTTGCAAATCCAGGGGGCGGCTAAATCTGCCACGGCGGTACTAGGTTATTTTGTCAACCATCCGGATTTTTCAGAAGTGAAATTCGATCGTGAAGTGCAAATGATTCGTGGTGAAGAAAGCTACTCAATTTCAATGGTTTATTCTGGAAAGAGCGAAATAGCTCAGCAAGGAACTCAGCATGCAGCAAATCAATGACCGTCAAAAAGTCGGTTTGTTCGTCGTGACAATGCTGATTTTCATGAAGTTTCTGTTGGTTCCTTGGTTGGGCTGGGTACAGGAGCGTGCTGAAAGCATCCAGCAATTGCTATTCAGTAAGGACAAGTTGAAACAAGTGAACGAAAAAAACCAGATGTTGGGGGAACAACAACAGCAAATCGAAGCTTCATTTATCAAACTTGAAGAGATCTGGCTGGATAAGCCGGCTCACCAGATTTCAGTGGAATCGCTGCAGTATCTGGAGAATGTGTCAAAGCAACATCATGTTGAAGTCAGAACGAAAAATGCGGGAAATCTGCAGAAAGCTGGCAGTGCTGAGTTTTTGCCGGTGAATTTTATAGTCAGTGGCACTGCGGAGAACGTTTTGTCGATGGTTGCCGCCCTTGAAACCGGTATTCCAAAAACAATCATCGCAACAGGGTTGTACAGCCGGCCGAATGCGGTCAGTAAAACGATGATTGCAAACCTGGAGTTGCAAGTTCTGGTGAAGGGGCAGTTGCAATGAACCGGCAATTGTTGTGGTTCAGGTTACCGGTGGCACTATTGATTCTTGCTCATTGTGGCCTGGTGTTGTCAACGGTACTTCCGGAGCAAAAGAAGAAAACAAATGAATTTGCTGAGGTTAGTGCGTTTGACCCCGGTGGGCGGGTGCAACTGCAAGCAGAGGAGTTTGAAAGCTTTGCGAGGGCTTTTGGATTCACACCTCAAGAGGTAAAGACGCAGTCGAAACAAACCGAATATTTGCTCTCGGATATGTCCCCGAAATTGCTTGCAGTTGCAACTTCGGGAGAAAGGTCTGTTGCATTAATCTCAGTGACGAAAGACGGCAAAGCCCAACTGCTGAAAATGGCGATAGGTGATTTGCAATATGGGTTTGAGCTGGTCAGTGTTGACGATGCCAAAATCGAGCTGAAATCAGCAGAAAGAACATTCGTTTTATATTTGTTTAAGTATATGAAATCACCAGAGCCTGGTGGTGTCTGAACACAGGTGAAATTTAGTATGAGTCATATGACATCACTGCCGAAACGTTTTAAGGTACTACCGCTCGTCCTTTTGCTGAGCGCTTGCCAATCTGCTCCGGCTCCGAAAAAGTCCTTTGCAGTTGAGCAGTCTTTTTTGAAGAAAGAACAAATCAGCAGAGATTCAAATGAGCAGTCTGATGACGAAAAGCGGCCACAGAATAGTTATCAGGAGTATCAGATCGCCAGTCTTGATCAGCTTCAGATGGGCGCTCCACTGTTAACGCAGTTGCCACGTTTTGCGACCTCAGATACCGTCAAAGTTTCAATCAGTGAAATGGAATTACCTCAACTGGCACACTATGTGTTCGGCGAGTTATTGAAACTAAATTATGTTATTTCACCTGAAGTAGAAAAAATTTCAGATAAAGTAGCTTTGAGTCTGAAAACCGAAGTGTCACCTGCGGAGTTATTTAAAGTAACCCGAGAGATTATGCTTCAGCAGGGCGTTGAGGTTTATAGTAAAGACGATATTGTGTACTTGGCAAAACGTGAGCGTAGTAATGCCAACCGTTCTGTCGGTATTGGTGCAAGTCTTAATGATTTACCGGAAAGCGGCGATGATATTCTGCAGTTGATCCCGTTTACATATAATTCGTCCCGTTCAATTATGACGATAGCCAGTAAATTGACTGCCGCTACTATCAGTCAGGATTCTGCGAACAAGTTGTTAGTAGTGGAGGGCACCAGAGCTGACGTTGAGCGGGTGGTGCAGATTGTGGGAATGCTGGATGTCCCAAGCGCCAGGGGCAAAGACATCCGCATGATGTCGCTTGTATACATGTCACCCACAGATCTCATTGCAAACGTCACTAAGTTGCTTGAAGCTGAAGGGTTGCAAATCGGCGAGGATATAGCCTTAGTGCCGTTGGCAAGATTGAATGCTGTGGTGACCTTTGCTGCCAACAAAGCACTTGGAGACCGTGTATCTTCCTGGGCACGGACTTTGGATGTTGCAACTTATAGCGAAGAATCCCGGTTTTATGTTTACAGACCGCAGTTTGCAAAAGCAGAGGATCTTGCATCAAGTCTCTCGAGCTTTATCGAACAACCTAAGTCTGCAGGCAGAGACGGCAATACTGAGCAGCAGGAAGGACAAAACAGTCAAACTAGCTCGCCAGCCGCTAAAACCTCTAATGGAGTCTCCATCAAGGCAGACAAAAGCCAAAACGCACTGGTGATCCGAGCGACTTCAAGCCAATACCGTGACTTGCTCTCGCTGTTGGAACAGTTGGACAGACTGCCGGGGCAGGTTGCGTTGCAAGTTGTTGTTATTGAAGTGAAACTTGACGAATCAGTCGAGTCCGGTCTCGATTATCTGTATGATTCTAACGGCAATAAACCGGCGAGTGGTACTGCTACTTTGTCGCCGGTCCTTGGTAGTATCTCCGGCAAAGTCATCAATGGAGACTGGACCATCAATCTCCGAATGCTGCAGTCTAAAACAAACTCGCGAATTCTCTCCAGACCCTATTTGGTGGTGAAAGATGGCGAGAGCGCCAATATCAATTCCGGCGACCAGGTCCCTATTATCACCTCGACGAATACTTCAACTCAGACGCCGGGAGTTGTGACTACTGAAGTCCAATATAGAAGCACCGGTACCAATTTGTCGGTAACGCCACAAATCAACGCCGATGGGCTGGTAAGCCTGCAGATTTCTCAGGAAAGCTCATCAGCAAAAGCGAGTTCTAACATTGGCGTCACTACACCAACAATCACGACCAGAAGTCTGTCAACCGCGGTGTTGGCTGCTAATGGTCAAACAGTGGTCTTGGGCGGCTTGATTCGGGAAGACAGCAATCTGGTTGACCAGCAATTGCCTCTTTTAGGGGATTTACCTTTAATTGGCAGATTGTTTCAACAGAAAGGTGACAGTAAAGAACGTACGGAATTGATGGTACTTATAACTCCAAGAATTGTGCGTAATACCACCGAACTTGATGAATTCGGCCGCAAATTGGCGGAGCTTTACAGCTTCCCAATTAAGCCGTAATATCATATGTAGCTGATTGCCAAAAAAATGAACAATTTCAGCTGTTTTAAAATAAAAGTATGTTGACGAATCCAGAGACACGTAGATAAGATACTGCCAGTCAGTCGACTAACGGTGGCTTTTGCAGGTGGTGTACGCATGCAAGCGCCGACTGCTGTAACAAGCCGCAGGAAGAGTCTGACCCCTTCGAACAGTCGCCTGCAGATTGCGGTTGTTCAGGGACACGTGTCCTTGGTGGCCATTGTCACCAAAACTATAAAATGGAGAATATTGATGAAACAATTAAAACGCGCCCTTCTGTCTACGGCAGTGCTGGCAGGTTTAGCTGCTGGTAATGCCCACGCAGGTACGGAAGCATGTTTTGAAGTTACTCGCGCTACCGATGCTGCCACAGCTGGGACAGTGCTGGCTCGTTGGGCTACTGTTTACCAAACTGCTAGCTGTGACAACACTGCAGGTGCTGCTTCTGCAAAACTGTTGCCATTCGACCCAATCAAAGTTGCTTACGAGCTGACTGGTGATCTGAGCCTGTCGCTGAACGACATCGACGGTAACAACACTGCTGATGACGTTTCTCTGGCTTTCTACGTTCCAACTACCGACTTACCAGGTGGTTCACGTATCACGATGAACCTGGCTGGCGCGACCTTCTCAGGTAACGGCAACCAGCTGCACTTAATCCGTGCAACTACTACTGATAACGTTAACTACACTCTGGAATCAGTAGCGTCATCAGACGGCGTAGTTGATACCACTGGTGCAGTAACTTTCGTTACTAAAGCAGCGAACACTGTAACTGCAGGTTCTCGTCTGTTTATCTCTCGCACTAACGTGTTTGCAAACCCAGTAGTAGAAGCTGATTATGCTACTCTGAACTCAATGGGTCTGAAACTGGCTAACGCTGGCTGCCCGGCAACTCCTGACGTTAAACTGACTGCTACTTCTGCAGTAACTGACGGTGGTTCAGCCATCGCCGGTGGTCGTTCAGGTTCAGACGCTGGTGCAAATGGCCGTGGTTCGGTTCTGACACTGGTTCAGGCAACTCCACAGTTCAAACTGTTCACTACTGGCACTCAGTCAGGCTCTACTGTAGCTGACGTAAATGCTGAAGTTCCATCACTGCGTACTGAGTTTGTTTATGCAAACAACGCTGGCGTTTGGACTCCAACTCGCGTTCGTCCAGACTTCGCATGGTTCGAAGCTAACTTCACTTCAGCAACTGGCCTGGACCGTTCACTGGCTCTGGCTGCTGGTGACCGCGTTGTGATCCACGCTGCTTCAACTGGCTCAACTGGTGCTGGCGTTCGTTTCGATGCTAAACAAGCTATCGTTGACGCAACTGGCGAGACTCTGGCTCAAGTGTTCAACGACCCAGCAGGCGACCTGCCTTGGTCAACCACTTTC
>CBINNO010000067.1:0-17296 GCA_966252055.1 uncultured Rheinheimera sp.
CGTTATCGATAAGAAAAAAACCACACAAGTTAGATCCAGGCACAGGAGTCATGACGATGACAGCACCGAAATTCCGTTTTAATTACCTGACCGCCCTGTTGTTTATGCCACTGGCTTTGCAGGCGCAAACCACCCCGGCCGGCAGCACAGGGAACATCGCCAAAAAAGACAAAGAAGATATCGAAGTCATTGAAATTAAAGGCATCAAAGGCAGTCTGCTCAATTCAATGAATATCAAACGCGGCTCCGGCAATATTGTCGATGCCATCACAGCCGAAGATATCGGTAAATTTCCCGATCAGAACGTCGCTGAGTCACTGCAGCGTATTACCGGCGTGTCGATTGACCGCGAAGGCGGCGAAGGCCAGTTGGTCACAGTACGTGGCCTCGGGCCTGAGTTTAACTCGGTGTTGATGAATGGCCGTACGCTGGCTTCTATCAGCGGCGGCCGCGCGTTCAGCTTCGACACTTTGGCCTCGGAGCTGATCAGCGGCGCCGACGTGAACAAAACTCAGTATGCCTCGCTGCAGGAAGGCTCGATTGGCGCACTGGTGAACATTCGTACGCTCAAACCTTTTGATATCAATGGCTTTAAAGCAACCGGCAGCGTCAAAGCCATGTACGACGACATGACCGGCAGCACCACGCCACAGCTCTCAGGGCTGGTCAGCGACACCTTGCTGGACGGCACACTCGGCCTGCTGTTTTCTTACAGCCACAGCAAAAGAGAAAGCCGCTACGACCAGGCACAAACCTTCGGCTACATAGTACGCGACCTCAACCTCGACAACGGCACCCAGCCCAAAGGCGTCTATTTGCCGCGCAACTACGACCAGATTGTCCACAATGAAACACGCCGGCGCGATGGCGGCACCCTGGTCGCCCAATATCAGGCCAGCGACGATTTAGTGCTGACCGCCGACTTGCTGTACACCAGCTATGACGTCGACTACCGGCAGGACATTCTGGCGCACTGGTTTGTCAATTCGCAGGTGATGGCGGCCGAGCTTGATGAAAACCGCACTGTGGTCAAACTGACCCACGGCCGTGGCAGCAATACCGACTACCTGAACCGGCTGTCGCAGCGGCCGACCGAAACCAAAGCGGCCGGCCTCAATGCCGACTGGAAACTCAATGACCAGTTGACGCTCAAAGCCGACTTGTTCCGCTCGCTGGCCAACTCTGACGGCGGTGGCCGCACCACAGATACCGTCGCCTCTTACGCCAATACCTACACTTTTGATAACAGCAGCGGCGCTATGCTGCCCAGCATCGAATTTAAGCAAAATCAGTCGACCAGCGGCATCAAAGCCGGCTGGGCCAGCCGCTTTGGCTCCGATTTAAGCGACGCCATCAGCGAAGCCAAACTACAGGGCAGCTGGCAGCTCGAAGATGGCGTGCTGCAAAAAGTCGATTTTGGTGCCCTGTGGTCCGAGCGCAAATTAAAGTCGGCTTATGCCGAAACGCCGTTTGACCTGTCGGTCCTGTATGGCGACAACCCGACGCCGGTGATCCTGCCTGAATCGCTGTTTGGTAAATTTGGCGGCGGTTTTCTCACCGGCGCCACCGGCAATCCGCCGCAGCAATGGCTGACCTTCAGCTCGGAAGATTTATTCCGTTTCCTGCAATCGGACGCCGCCATCAAACAGCTGGCCGATCCGGTGGCTGGCAAAGCGCTGTTGACGCAGTACCCGGGTTATCAGGCGCTGCCGTCGCCAACCACTTATCACATCAAAGAAGCGACGGCATCGTTTTACACCGACTTGTTCTTTGAAGGCGAACTGGCCGAGCGCGTCTGGACTGTGCATACCGGCCTGCGCTACGCCGACACCCGCAATGAATCTGTCGGTCAGCAAATCTGGTTACTGGATTTAATTCCGTCGCAGTCCGAACCCGGTACCGTCAATGCCAAACAGTCGGAAGACTATCTGCCAATTGCCGTTGAGCATGATTATGGCCAGTGGCTGCCGAGTATGAACAGCAGCCTGGAGCTGGTCGATGACGTCATCGCCCGTTTTGCCTGGTCACGCAGCATGACACGGCCTGAGCTGGGTTATATGTCGCCCATCACCGGCTATGGCGGTGGTAAAACGGACGCGCTGACCGGCAGCGGCGGCAACCCGAAACTGAAACCTTTTGTGTCGGACAACCTCGACCTGACGCTGGAATGGTATTACGGCGAAGGCAGCTATCTGGCGCTGGCGAAGTTTCGCAAAGACGTGAAAAACTATGTCGATTACGGCATTTTTAATGAAACCGTCACAGTACCAAGCGGCACTTACCAGTATCAGGTCAGCCGGCCGATCAACCTGAACAATGCCCGCATCGACGGTCACGAACTGGCAGTGCAGCACCTGTTCAGCAATTTGCCGGCGCCTTTTGACGGCCTCGGGATCATCGCTAACCTGACCAAAGTGGACAGCAGCTCCAGCGCCAATACGCCGGACAACCCGCTGCCGCTGGTCGGCCTCGGCGATTCAGAAAACCTGATCCTGTTTTATGAGAAAAACGGCCTGGATCTGCGTATCGCCTATAACAACCGCAATGAATTTATGCAGTCGCGTGAAAACGGCTATGGTGGCAAACCGATTTATGTCGACGACTACGCACAGTGGGACGTCAGCGGCAGCTATGACCTGACCACTCAGCTCAGCGTGTTCTTTGAAGGCCTGAATGTCACCAACGAACTGACCCGCAAACGCGGCCTGTACAGCAATCACCTGCTGAACGTGATTGAAACCGGTCCGCGTTATGCGGTCGGTATCCGCGGCAGCTTCTGATCTCCCGGCAGGCCCCGGCGGTCTGTGGACTGATGGACACAGACCGCCGGTGGTTTGCTTTTTGCGTGCAGCTTTTGGTTTAGCTGGACGCAGCCCCACAGAGCCGCCTGCTCACCGCCAGCGGACTGTCGGCCCCCAACGCCATCTTCCACCATCATTCGGCGCAACCCTCCACCATCATTCGGCGCCCCCCTCCACCGCCATTCGGCGCAACTTTGTGACGCCATATCTGAGTTTCCCCCCAAAGCCGGCGCTTTCTGATTTACTCGACACACTCCCGCCATCTGCTTTGATGCCGCGCTGCCACTGGCAGCCTGGCAACAACTGGCGATCGTTTCACACCGGCCCGCAAAGCCGGTCAGTTGTACCGGCTGCTGCGCCGGTGACGCAAGCCGGCCAGTGCCGGCCAGGAGCTCAGGTGTTTCATTCGCTGATTAAAATAGCGCTGCAAAAGCCGCTGACTTTTATCGTGGCCGCCATTTTGCTAAGCGGTTTTGGCCTGCTGGCCGCACTGCGCATGCCGGTCGATATTTTTCCGTCGATCCGCATTCCGGTGGTCGCCGTCGCCTGGCAATACAGCGGCATGGCGCCGGAAGATATGCTCAACCGCATCGTCACGCCTTATCAGCGCGCACTGACCACCACAGTCAGCGACATCGAACATATCGAGAGCCAGTCGCTGCCCGGTTTTGGCATTATCAAAATTTTCTTCCAGCCCAGCGTCAATATCGCCACCGCGACGGCGCAGGTCACCGCCATTTCCCAGACCATGGTGCGGCTGATGCCACCTGGCACCAACCCGCCTTTTATCGTCAATTACGACGCCTCCACAGTCCCTATTTTGCAGCTGGCGATGTCGGGGGAAGGCCTGACCGAGCAGCAACTGAACGACCTTGGCATGGCGCAGATCCGCAATCAGCTGATCACTTTGCCCGGCGTCGCGATGCCGGCGCCATCGGGCGGCAAACAACGGCAAATTCAGCTCGATTTGGACCCGCAGGCGCTGCTGCGCTATGGCCTGGCGGCGCGCGATGTCACCGCCGCAATCACGCTGCAAAATCAGGTCAACCCGGCTGGCGCCATCAAAATTGGCAGCAGCCAGTACAATGTGCGGCTCAATAATGCCGCCGACACGCTGGATGCCATTCGCAATATCCCCATCAAAGTGGTCAATGGCGCCACTCTGTATGTGCGCGATGTCGCCACAGTGCGCGACGGCAGCAGCCCGCAAACCAACGTCGTGCAGGTGGAAAACGGCCGCTCTGTGCTGTTGACCGTGCTGAAAAACGGCGCTACCTCGACACTCGACATCGTCGAAAACGTCAAAGCGACCTTGCCCAGAATTCTGGTGGGTCTGCCCGACAGCCTGAAAGTGCTGCCGGTCGGCGATCAGTCGGTGTTTGTCCGGGCCGCCATTGAAAACGTGCTGCATGAAGCGGCGCTGGTTGCGGTGCTCATCGCCCTGCTGGTGCTGCTGTTTCTCGGCTCCTGGCGCTCGACGCTTATCATCACGGCGTCTATCCCATTGTCGATTTTAACCGCCGTCGCTGTGCTTAATCTGTTTGGTCAGACGCTCAATGTGATGACGCTGGGCGGCCTCGCCATCGCTATCGGTATTCTGGTCGACGGTGCCACTGTGATGATTGAAAACATCAACCGCCAGTTAGAAGAAGGCGCGGATGTGACCAGCGCCATCACGCAAGGCGCGGCGCAGATCCTGACGCCGGCTTTTGTGTCTTTGCTCTGTATTTGCATCGTGTTTGTGCCGATGTTTTTCCTGCCTGGTATTGCCGGTTATTTGTTTGTGCCGATGGCGCTGGCGGTAATTTTTGCCATGGTGGCATCTTTTGTGTTGTCGCTGACCGTAGTGCTGACGCTGTCGCACTATTTATTAAAACCGCATGCGTTAAAACCGCATCAGCCGGCCTCAGCGCTGCCCGTCGCAGGCCAGCCAGTCACAGATCAGTCGACAGACGTTTTGCCAGCCGGCACATTGCCAACAGCCCCCTTTTCAGCAGAGCCGCGGACGCCAGCGCTACTCTGGCCACTCATTCGGCTGCAACAAGGCTTTGAGCGCCGCTTCAACCGGCTGCGCCAGCGTTATATGGCCGTGCTGAGTCAAATTTTGCTGGCCCGGCGCTGGTTTGCCGGCTGCTTTATGGCGCTGGTGCTGCTCTCTTTTGCCCTGTTGCCATTTCTCGGCCGTAACTTTTTTCCTGATGTCGATTCCGGCCGTCTGCTGTTACATGTGCGGGTGCCGCCCGGCCTTAAGATTGAAGAAACTGCCGCGCGGTTTGAGCAAATCAGCCACGCGGTTCGCCAGTTGATCCCGCCAGAGGAACTGGCATCTGTCATCAGCAATATCGGGATGTCACCCAGTCTGGTCAGCGCCATTTACAACAATTCCGGCACTATAGGCCCGCAGGATGGCGACATGATGATTAGCCTCAGGCCAGGCCACGCACCATCTGCCCACTACATGGCCCTGCTGCGTAAAGCTTTGCCGGCGCAATTTCCCGGCGCCAGTTTTGCGTTTTTGCCCGCCGACATCACCAGCCAAATCCTCAATTTCGGTGCGCCATCGCCGATTGATATTCAGGTGACCAGCCGCGACCTGCACGCCAACCGCAACTTTGCCCGCTTATTGCTGCGTGAACTGCAGCAAGTGCCGGGGCTGGCGGACCTGCGCATTCAGCAGCCCGGCAGCTCGCCGCAGCTGGACATCCGTATCGACCGCTCGCGGCTGAGCCAGTATGGCCTGACGTCACAGGATGTCACCGGCAGCCTGGGCGGTTCACTGGCCGGCAGCTCACAAACGTCACCGGTGTTTTTTATCCAGCCACAAAGTGGTGTGTCTTACCCGGTGGTCGCCCAGGTGCCGGAATATCTGATGGCCAGCAGCAGTGCGCTGGAAAATATCCCGGTGTCTGGCCCGGCCGCGACAGGCGTGCAACCGCTCGGCGGGCTGGCGACAATCAGCCGCAGCAGCACCTTGCCGGTCGCGTCGCAATACAATATCCAGCCGATGATTAACTTGTTTGGCGCCACCGCCGGTCGCGACTTAGGCGCCGTCGCCGCCGACATTGAAGCGGTCATTGCCCGGCTGGCGCCACAAAAACCGGCCACAGTGCAGGTGACGCTGCGCGGTCAGTATCAAACGATGAATACCGCCTTCAGTGGGCTTGGTTACGGGCTTCTTGGCGCTATCGTGCTGATTTATCTGCTGATTGTGGTTAACTTTCAGAGCTGGCGTGACCCGTTGGTGATCATTTCTGCACTACCGGCGGCGCTTGCCGGTATTGTCTGGCTGCTGTTTATCAGCGGCACGCCGCTGTCGGTCCCGGCGCTGACCGGCGCCATCATGTGTATGGGCATGGCGACCGCCAACTCAGTGCTGCTGATTAGCTTTGCCCGCGAAAAACTGGCCGAACACGCCGACCCGCTGCGGGCCGCGCTGGAAGCCGGCTTTACCCGTTTTCGTCCGGTGCTGATGACGGCGCTCGCCATGGTGATTGGCATGCTGCCGATGGCGCTCGGCCTTGGTGAAGGCGCCGAACAAAATGCGCCGCTCGGGCGCGCCGTCATTGGCGGCCTGATTGCGGCTACTGTTGCAACTTTACTCTTTGTGCCGGCGGTGTTCAGCCTGGCCCATCGCCGGCATGCTGCGCCGGCGCCTGCATATCCGGAGGCAATGCCCGCTCATGTCTGATCAGTCCTTTCTGCCTGAACTCTTGCACACGAATGTCACACCAGCGCAGGCGCGCCGGCGTATTATCAAAGTCAGTCTGCTGCTGGCGCTGCTCGGTGCTGCGGTGGCCGCTGCGGGTCTGCTGCAGCGCCAGGCGCATGCCGGGGATTTGCAGCAGCAAGCCAGTCAGGCCGCCGTGCCGACGGTGTCGGTAGTGACGCCAACGCCCAGCGCCCAGAGTGCCACGCTGCAACTGCCGGGCACACTGGAGCCGCTGCAAAGTGCCGACATCTATGCGCAGTCCAACGGCTATGTCCGTCAGTGGCTGGCCGATTTAGGCGATGCAGTCAGCGCCGGTCAGTTGCTGGCCGTGCTGGATACGCCGGAGCTGGCCCATCAGCTGGCACAGGCCAAAGCCGACTACAGCACGGCCGAAGCTGAATACAACAACGCCCGCAGCATGGCCACCAGAGCCGAGCGCCTGCAACAACACCGCAGCGGTGCTATTTCCGCCGAAACCGCCGAACCGCGCCTGCTTGAAGCCGAGGCGAAAGCGGCCATCCGCGACGCGGCGCAGGCCAATGTGCAACGCCTGCAGGCGCTGCAGGATTTCAGCCAGCTGAAAGCGCCCTTTGCCGGCGTGATCACCAGCCGTCAGGTGCAGCTGGGTCAGCTGGTGGTGGCCGGTGTTGCCGGCAGCAAACCGCTGTTCAGCATTGCCGACACTTCCAGCCTGCGCATTTTTGTGCGGGTACCCCAGCAATATGCGCCGCAGATTAAAGCGGGATTAAAAGCCTCGCTGCAGTTGCCGGAATATCCGGGCCGCGCTTTCCATGCCAGCGTCAGCCGCAGCAGCGGTGCAGTGGATAAAAACTCCGGCACCATGCTGGTCGAGCTGCAAACCGCCAATGCCGACGGCCAGCTGCTGCCGGGTGCTTATACGCAGGTCAGCTTTGAGCTGGCGGCGACGGAGCCCCGGCTGAAAATTCCCGGCAGCGCTGTGCTGTTTCGCGATCAGCAGCCACAGGTCGCCGTGCTGGACGCGCAGGACATCGTCAGTCTCAGGACTATTCAGATCAGCCGCGACCTGGGCGCCGAAGTGGAACTGAGCAGTGGTCTCAGTGCCGGTGAGCGCGTGGTCAGCACACCGCCGGATGCTATCAGCGACGGCGACCATGTCAGGCCGCTGAGCGCCCCCCATTGACGGCTTGCTGAACAGGCGGTTGCTGCGCCGCTCGGTGACTGAATCGCGCGCCTGCTGCGCGGGTCGGTTGCTGAACAGTTGAGTGACTGCAAAGGCGCCTGCCGAATCGCTCGCCCCCTGACCAGCCGACAACCCGGCTGGCCGGCACGGTTCAGCTTTGGTAAAGTCTGGCGCTGGCAGCCTGCCCGCACAGGCGAAGCGCCCGACTGGCCAACGCCTGCCAAAACGGACTGCCTGCCCCTGAACCTTTTGTTTTCTTTGAGGATATTATGCGTGTAATGCCCTGGTTACTGAGCCTGCTCGCCGCCAGCACTATGGCCGCCACAGCGCAGCCGGTGTTTAAAGCCGATTTCGAAAACCAGCAACCCGGCTGGAATGTGCTGAACGGCTGCAAACTCAGCAATGAACTGGCCCGCACGGGTCAGGGTGCGCTGTTTTGTGGTCGCGGCAGCGCCAGTCTGGTCACGCCGGTGCTGGTCGCTGAACCTGGCATGCTGGAGTTTTGGGTCAAACCAGAAAACAGCTATACCGCTTATCGCATCAATATCTTAAGTTCAGCGTCCTTAACCGCCGACGCACCCTGGCAACAAATCGGCCTGATTGAAATGAGCGCCAGCAGCAGCGACTATCTGGCACATCGCATCTCAATTGACGACCCGGCCCGCAAATATATCCGGCTCGACATTGAAGCGAGCAACGGCGGTATTGCGCTCGATGACATGACAGTCGAACGCATTGGCCTGGATGTCGCCTTGCAAAAAAACGAGCAAAAAATTGTCAGCGGCATTCTGGACCGGCTCAGACAAAACCAGAACCCGCAGCTGCAGGCCGAACAGTTCAAAGCGCTTGGCCAGAATTACGCTGCCCAGCTGGAAACCCAGCGCCAGTATCTGGAATATGCCAACGCGATTTATGCCAGCGTAACGCTGGTGCTGGCCAGTTCCGAGCGCAACAAGATGGCGAACCCGCTGGCTTATAACAGTTTCCGCACTATTGTCGGCGATGCTAAACGCGTCGCTTCGCCGCTGCAGCAAGCCCGGCTCAGTTCAATGGTAAAACCCTTTGGCGACCTGGCGACCGCCACCCTGACCGTGGTCAGCGGCGGCGTTTATGCTGCGTTCTCGGAGCCTTTTAAATCCTTTCTGGCAGCGACCTTTGATAAATCCAATTATGAAAATGCCGACCTCAGCCGCAAAGATCGCAAGTTTGCCGAAGAAAACGGGCTGAAAATCTATGAAAAGGCGGAGAAATTCTTAGGTGAACTGGAAAAGGAACTCAGCCAGGTGGGCGCGCTGGAACTGGAGCTGACTAACTTACAAAAACTGGTGGAAAACTACCGCAAAGATTTAGACCGTCAGCTGCGTCTTTACCTGCAACACGGCGGCCTCGCCCGCTCGCAGGAAAACTACAGCCGGGTGATGAGTAAAGAAGACAGCATCCGGCAGGCGATCCGCACCGAAGTTTCAGCCAATATCGCCGGCAGCGCGCAGCGATTGCATGATCAGGAACAAAACACCGCGCTGGTGCAGTATCTGCTGAAAACGTCAGAGCAGCTCGACAGCGTGCAGGAATACAAAGAACGTTTTAATCAGATCACGGCAGCGGCGCTCACCTTCTACGACCGTTTTGAGCGCTCAATCGCGCCGGAGCAAAATCCATTCACTGAAGCCAATGACAAAGCCGCCTGGGAAAATCATGCGAAAAAGGCCCGCAGTCTGGTGAAAGAATCGCGCGAAGCCTTTGTGCGCGCTTATCTGTGAGCCTGCCCGGCACTGATGCGCAGCCGGAACCGATGAAGTCATCCTGCGCTTGCTCAGCGCCATAAAAAAACGCCCCACCGGGCGTTTTTTTCTGTAAGTCGTCGCTACGGTCAGCCGCCGCTGCGGTCAGCCGTCGCTGCGGTCAGCCGTTAATCCGGCAGCACAAAACCGACCGCTTCGTTGACCTGACGCAGCGTCGCTGCAGCGCGGCTACGTGCCGCAGCGGCGCCTTGCTGCATCACCTGATTGAGTGTGCTCTGGTCGTTACGCAGTTCGGTAAAGCGGCGTTGTACCGGTTCGAGCAGCGCGATGACGGCATCGGCCACGTCAGTTTTCAGGTGGCCGTACATTTTACCTTCGTATTCAGCCACTAAAGCGTCGACCGGTTTACCGGTCACACCGGACAGAATACTCAGCAGGTTGGCCACACCCGGCTTTTGTTCGATATCAAAATACACCCGTGGCGGATCTTCCGAATCCGTCATCGCCTTTTTGAATTTTTTGCTGATCATCTTCGGATCTTCCAGCAAACCAACGAAGTTCCACGGATTTTCATCCGATTTCGACATCTTCTTGGTCGGCTCCTGCAGGCTCATCACGCGGGCAGCGACTGGCGGAATATAAGGTTCAGGCACAGTGAACACATCGCCGTGCAGCGCGTTAAAGCGCATCGCCACGTCACGGGCCAGTTCCAGATGCTGTTTCTGGTCGTGACCGACCGGCACCTGATTGGCCTGATACAGCAGAATGTCGGCCGCCATCAGCACCGGGTAGGTGAATAAACCAGCATTGACGTTGTTGTTATGGCGCTCGGATTTGTCTTTAAACTGCGTCATCCGGCTCAGTTCGCCAAACTGGGTGTAGCAATTGAGCACCCAGGCCAGCTGGCTGTGCTCTGGCACATGCGACTGCATAAAAACAGCAGAACGGGCCGGGTCGATACCGCAGGCCAGATAAAGCGCCAGTGAATCAAGCGATGCACTGCGCAGTGCTGCCGGGTCCTGCCGCACCGTAATGGCATGCAGGTCAACAATACAATACAGGCAGTCATAGTCGTCCTGCATCCGGTCCCACTGCCGCAAAGCGCCCAGATAGTTGCCGATGGTCAGCTGACCGGACGGCTGGGCGCCGGACAGCACTATGGGTTTTTTCACTGCGGGGTTTTGCATCTGTCTATCCTGTCTGGCGCCCTGGGCGCTTTACGTGCTGAAAAATAGGTTTAAAAAACGGCTTTTAAAAGAGGCGCCGATTATACCTGCTCAGGCCGGCTTTGCCACTTTCGCCAGCTCCTGGCGCATCGCCGCTATCACTGCCGCATAATCCGGCTGGCTGAAAATCGCCGAGCCTGCGACAAACATGTCCGCACCGGCGGCAGCGATATCGGCAATGTTATCCACTTTGACGCCGCCGTCGATTTCGAGCCGGATGGCCCGGCCGCTCTGGTCAATGATGTCACGCGCTTTGGCAAGCTTGTCCAGCGTGGCCGGAATAAAACTCTGACCACCAAAACCCGGATTGACCGACATCAGCAGCACTACATCAATTTTATCCAGCACATAGTCGAGGTAACTGAGCGGTGTGGCCGGATTAAATACCAGACCGGCCTGGCAGCCCTGGTCTTTAATCAGCTGCAAAGTGCGGTCAACATGGCGCGACGCTTCCGGATGAAAGGTAATGATGGACGCACCAGCCTTGGCAAATTGCGGCACTAAGGCATCCACCGGTTCCACCATCAGATGCACATCAATCGGCGCTGTGATGCCGTAATTGCGCAGCGCCTGACACAACATCGGGCCAAAAGTCAGATTTGGCACATAGTGATTGTCCATCACATCAAAATGCACCACATCTGCGCCGGCGGCCAGCACCCGCGCCACATCGTCGCCCAGCCGCGCCAAATCCGCTGATAAAATCGAAGGCGCTATCCAATAAGGTCGCATTTGCATCTCCCGCCAACTCAAAAGCCGACACTTTAGCTGATTACGCCCGTCCCTGCAGCCGCTTTACCAGCCGGTCAGTGCCCGAAAAACAGGCAGAACTGCACCAGATTTGCACAAATGTCCGCCAGCAGTTTTATAAAGAAAGGCTATCCTGTTGAATATTAATATATTTTATCACTGGCACAAAAATGGAATCAGTTCTGCCGACCAATACAGATAAGGGCAAAGCAAATGAAAACAAAGGCAACATCAAAAGCTTTAAAAAAGCAGGGAATTCGCTACAGTCTGGCCGCCGTGGTCCTGGCCAGTACTTTGGGCACAATCAGCACTGCGGCCAACGCGGCCACCTTAACCGGTAACTTCGGTTTGGTTTCTGATTATTTGTTCCGCGGTATTTCACAAACAGATGAAGGCATGGCGCTGCAAGGCGGCTTTACCCTCGGTTTTGAAAATGGTTTTTATCTGTCGACCTGGGGTTCCAGCATTAAGTTTGGTGAAGGCTCTATGGAGCTGGATCTGCTGGCTGGCTGGGCCGGCGCTATCAACGAAGACTGGTCAACCGACATCGGTATCATGCAGTACCGTTACCCACAAGGCGACAACCAGACTGATCAGTTCAACTTCACTGAAATCTACGGCAAGTTGCTGTACAAAGATTTAGTGCTGGGTCTGGCCTATTCGGACGACTACTTTGGTTCTGGCGTGAACGAGTACTACTATCTGTCAGCCGACTACACCTATCCGCTGAATGATGACCTCAGCCTGCTGTTGCATCTTGGTCACAACAAATTCGAAGACAACGCGCAATACAACACATTTATCGCGGCGGGTCCGCTCAACGGCAGCAGTTATCTGGACTGGAGCCTGGGTGTCGGCACCACGATTCTGGGCGCCAGCGCTCAGCTGAAATATGCGGCAACAAGCATCGACAACAAAGCAGACTGCAACCTCTGCGATGGCCGATTGGTGCTGAGCCTCAGCAAGACTTTCTGACCGTCAGAAAGATAAAACATCACTAAAATAAAAAAACAGCCTTTGTCCACAAGCCAACCGGCATCTTCGGATGCCGGTTTTTTCTTGCCAGATCCATTCGATCCAGCGTAGAATCAGTTCGTTTTTTCACCTTTGGATGTCAGGATGAACACCAAAAAACTCTGCAAAATATCCGGCGCTCTCGGTGTTACCGCTCTGACGCTGATGATTGCTTTACAAATGCCGGCCAGGGATGTGGTTGCCGCTTGTCAGCAGCAGACTCAAATCAGCGCAACAGGCACTGAACTTGTGCAACTGAACTGTCAGCATACCCCTCAGCAAAGCTGGATGTCCTGGTTTCAGGGTAACAGCCGTTCCACTCAGTTCCACTTCATCGACTTGTTAGAATTGCTCAATCGCCTGCACAGCAAACAGAGTACGCCGTCACAATGACAGCAAAGCAGCGGCCAGGTTTGCGTCAGCTGCTGAAAGCCGTGCTCGGTGCTTTGATTGGGGTGCAATCAGAACAACAACGTCAGCAGGATTTTCAAAGCAGCAGCCCCATTCCTTATCTGGTGATTGGCGTGCTGGTTACCCTGCTTTTTGTGCTGGCTTTATTGCTGACTGTACGTTGGGTATTGAGCTAACTCCTGCGTCAACAGCGCTCTGGCGGTAAATAGCAAACAATTCGCCCACCTTGCCCCTGCTGCTGCCTTTTTGACTGATAGAACGCCCCACCTGAATCGAATCCAGTTCTGCCGCTGCATAAATCTTGCGGGTCCAGGGCGTATCATGGTTGCTGATCACCACCGTATGCCCCTGCGATTGGGCCAGCTCTGCCAGATTAGCCAGCTCTGCCTGATCATCCAGCGTGAAGCTGTTTTTGGCATAGGAGGTAAAACTGGCCGTCTTTGACAAAGGCACATAGGGCGGGTCGCAATAAATCACTACTGGTTTGGCAGGCAAACGGGCAAACAACTCGGGATAGCTCAGGCAAACAAACTCTGCTTTTTGCGCTTTCTCGGCAAAACGCCACAATTCCTTCTCAGGAAAATACGGCTTCTTATATTTGCCAAAAGGCACATTAAACTGCCCGCTTTGGTTATAACGACACAAACCATTAAAACAGTGGCGGTTGAGATACAAAAACAGCAAAGCACGTTCCAGCGCATCCACGCTCTGGTTAAAGCGCTCGCGCTGCTGCAAATACTGTTCTTTCTGATTGTTCAGCTGGTGAAAATACTGACTGGCCTGGCGGATAAAGCTGTCTGGCTGGTCTTTGAGCAGCTGATACAGCCCAATCAAATCGGCATTGATGTCATTAAGCAGATAAGCCGGATAGTCGGTATTGAGAAAGACGGAACCGGCGCCGACAAAAGGCTCCACCAACAAATCACCTTCTGGCAAATGTTGCCGGATTGCGTCTGCCAGATTGTATTTGCCGCCCGCCCACTTCAGAAAAGCCCGCTGCTTGGTCCGTTTCACTGCTTTGGCCATGATATCCGCTAATTAGTACTGATTTCGCTGTGGATGTCGGCCAGTGCTTTGCCAAAACCCTGTTGCAGTGGCGCCGGCAGACTGGCGGCCTGTTGTTTGGCCGCGCTGGCGCTGGCAAAAGGTGCCATCACCACCACTAACTGCCGTTTACCGTCTTTCTGCCGCTGGTAGGTATAAGTTTTCAGCTGCCGGTAAGTCTGACGGAAACTGTTCAGCGCCGACTCGTTGGAAAACACCACCAGTTGCAACGCAAATTCATTGCCCGGCAGCGACAACAACGCCGCTTCATCAAAAGCATAACCCCCTGTCGGTGCCGTGGCGGTTTGGCTGGGAGTACTCTGCGCCGGCGCCTTACTTTGCACCGGCTGTGTCAGTTCAGCGGCCGCTTCGGCGGCCAGATCTTCTGCCGGCGTGGTCACTGGCTGCGTCGTCACAGCCGTATCGCCACTAAGCGCAGCAGCCATTTCATCTTCGACCGTCGACTCCGGCGGCAAGCTGGTTTTTGCCGGAGGGGTCGGCGTGGTCTGTTCAGCTTCGATTTCCGCAGCCAGATCTTCGGCAGGCTCCTGCACAATAGCGCTGTTCTGTGGCTGTTCTGTGCTTTGTGCCGGCGCGGTATTTTCAGCCTTGCTGTTGGCAGGCGAAGTGTCTGCGGCCGCTGTGGTTTGCTCAGCAGCTTTTGTTGCTGTGTCTGCAGTCTGGCTGTTCAGCTCAACCGGGGACTGCTGAGGCGCAGGCTCTGCAATCGTTTTTGGCTGCTCTTCTGCTGCAGTGGTCTCAGCCGGCGTAGTTGAAATCTGGGTATCAGCAGCAGCCTGAGTTTGCTCAGTAAAATCAACCGGCCGCTCCAGACCTGCGGTGCTGGCTTTATCGCCTTTGACCTGCTCCAGCTCGTTCACCAGCTTTTCCACCACAGCCCTTTCGGCTGGAGGTGGCGGCGGCGCTTCTTTGACCGGTACTGCCGCGACTTCCTGCTCTTCGGGTAAATAAGTCAGGGTGCCCAGCCCATTGCCATTTTCTCCCTGCCGTTCAGACCAGAACCAGAACACCACCACAGCAACAATCGCCGCTATCCCAATGGTAAAAACCCACAGCGGGCCGGCAAATGAAGCCTGCACCGTTGGAGTGGCGGGTTTCTGCCGTGCAGTACTGACCGCCAGTTGCGGGTTTAGCAACAGATGAATATTGCCCTGCGCCTGCTCCAGGCGCTCCGCGACACTCAGGGTACTGAATGCACTGTCCTGCAGCAAAACTTCGGCATCTTCCATGGTCAGCGGCGCCAGCGGCATATTGAGCTCAGCGTGCGGATCTGTCTGCTCTGCGGTGGCAATCACCAGACAAGGGATTTCGGCCAGTTCAGCCCAAAGTTCAGCCGGTAAATAGGCTGACTGATCGAGGATCACCGCCAGCGGCTGGCGACTTTCGCGCTCGCCGATCAGCGTCAGCAGAGGTTTGTCTGCAGCATGACCATAACCAAACCATTGCTCCAGCAAATGTTGGCGAATGCGCGGCGCACCAAGTTCAGGCTCCACGGTCAACAATGCCAGATTAAATTCGTCGGACAACAGGTCAGCAATAGCCAGTGCCAGGGTGGATTTGCCAGAGCCAGGTCCGCCGACCAGATTGATCAGTTGGTAAGGGTTAAATTCCAACTGGAACACCAGTCGTTCCAGCCACTGCCGCTGTGACGGCAACAACCCCTGCAATTCAGCCAGTTTTTGATGTAAATCAGCCATTAAGCGCCAAATACCTGCATCAGTTCTTGTTCGGTGACGTCATCGACGATAACCGCCTGCCCTGGCTGTTGCAACAGGACAAAGCGCATCTGACCGGCTTTGACTTTCTTATCCGTTTTCATATAGGGCAGGAAGTCAGCGATTTGCATGCCTGCCGGCGGTTCGACCGGTAAATCAGCGGCCTTTAATATATCGTGCAGCTGTTGCACCTGCGACTGGCTGAGCCAGCCACGGGCCGCCGACAGTTTCGCCGCCATCAGCATGCCAACCGCCACCGCTTCGCCATGCAGCCATTCGCCGTAACCGAGCCAGGCTTCAATAGCATGTCCAAAAGTGTGTCCCAGATTCAGCAGCGCCCGTTCACCCTGCTCTGTCTCGTCACGGCTGACAATATCGGCTTTCATCTGGCAACAATGGCGGACCATCTGGCTGAGCTGCGGTTCCTGTAGAGCACGGATGGCCGGTAATTCGCTCACCAGCCAATCCAGAAAGGCGGCATCACCGAGCAGTCCGTATTTGATGACTTCAGCCATACCAGCGGCAAATTCACGTGCCGGCAGCGATTGCAGCATGTGGGTGTCGATCAACACCGCTTGCGGTTGCTTAAAAGCCCCAATCATATTTTTGCCAAGCGGGTGATTGACGGCCGTTTTGCCACCCACTGAAGAGTCGACCTGCGACAACAAGGTGGTTGGGATCTGCACAAAATCAATGCCGCGCTGATAGCAGGCAGCGACAAAGCCGGTTAAATCACCAATGACACCGCCGCCTAACGCGACTAATAAGGCATCACGCGGGAATTTTTGTTCAAGCAGGAAAGAGTTGATCTGTTCAAAAGACGCCAGCGTTTTGTAGGCTTCGCCGTCTGGCAGCAGATATTCGCTGACAGTGGCATGAGCAAACATCGCTTTGACAGGTGCCAGATACCACTGTGCAACAGTCGGATTGGAGATTATCGCGACTTTTTTGTAGCGCCACAGCGCGTCCAGCTCGCTCTGGGCTGCAGCGCTGTCTGTTAAGGCTGGCGCAATCAGGATGGGATAGCTGCGCAGACCAAGTTGAACCGCAACTTTTTCCATCGCAGACTCCCTGTTGTCCTAAATCAGAAACCTAATTGTTCGACGATTTGGTTAGCCACCGCGCGGGCACTCTGCTCGTCGGTGCGGATAGTGAAATCGGCGATTTCTTCATACAGTGGATTACGTTCAGCGGCCAGACGCTCCAGCACATGCTGTGGTGCTTCTTCGGTCTGCAGCAGCGGACGCCGTTTGTCGCGTTGAGTACGGGCCACTTGTTTTTCAATCGGCGTTTCCAGATAAACCACTATACCACGCGCCGACAAACGATTGCGGGTTTCACGGCTCAGCACTGAACCACCGCCGGTCGCCAGCACAATGCCCTGCATACCGGTTAAATCTTCAATGACGTTTTCTTCACGAACCCGGAAGCCGGCTTCACCTTCCAGATCAAAGACCCAGGCGATATCTGCGCCCGTGCGTCGTTCAATTTCCTGATCTGAATCGTAGAATTCGAGGTGCAGCATTTCTGCTAAGTGGCGGCCAATGGTACTTTTTCCTGCGCCCATCGGGCCAACGAGGAAGATATTGCGTTTTTCTGCCATATGTCGTAGTGCGCTTCAGCTAACTCAAGAGGGTTAATATCAGGACCAAAAAGCTCCCGTGAAAATTTTAAGCGCTGAATTATGGCAGTATTGGCGCG
>CBINNO010000068.1:0-17093 GCA_966252055.1 uncultured Rheinheimera sp.
CCTGACCAGCATCTGGGGCAATGACGATCGGTTTGTCGACGGTTACCTGAAAAGCTTTCCGGGTTATTATGCCAGCGGTGATGGCGGCTATCGGGACGAAGAGGGTTACCTGTTTGTGATGGGCCGCACCGATGATGTCATTAATGTCGCCGGTCATCGCTTATCCACCGGCGAGATGGAGCAAGTGGTGGCCGCTCATCCGGTCGTGGCGGAATGTTGTGTCATCGGCATTCACGAACCGATCAAAGGCCAGCAACCCCTTGCGCTGGTGCTGCTGAAAAACGGCGTCAACCTGAGCGAAGCCGAACTGCAGCAGCAACTTGTTGCGATGGTGCGGAAAGAAATTGGCGCCCTCGCCTGTTTTAAACTGGCCTTTGTCGTCCCCCGCTTGCCCAAAACCCGTTCAGGCAAGATTTTGCGTAAATTACTACGCCAAATCGTCAGTGGTGAGCCTTACAACATTCCATCGACCATTGATGACCCCGCCTGTGTCAGCGAAATTGCCGCGCTGCTGGCCACGCAGCCACTGCCACGCACCACCGGCTAACCCTGTCTTTCTGTGCATTACAGGCCACGGCAGCAACAGCTGCCGTTTTTTTATGCAAGGCTGCGGTATCCACAGTCTGTGCTGAGATAAATTCAGGTTAAAACTGATTCACATCGAATCATAATCAAGTAAAATCTGATAAATTTGTTCCGCCTGATTGAGGGTTTTATGAAACGTATCATGTTGTTTTTAGTCACAAACCTGGCTGTTATGCTGGTGCTCAGCATAGTGCTGAGCCTGGTGTTTAACGCGCTTGGGATCAGCAACCGCAGTATGGGTGGCCTGCTGATTTTCGCGGCCGTCTTTGGTTTTGGTGGCTCCTTTATTTCCCTGGCCATGTCGAAATGGATGGCGAAAAAATCGACCGGCGCTGTGGTCATTGAACAACCGCGCAATGCCACCGAGCACTGGCTGATGGACACCGTCCGCCGTCAGGCGCAACAAGCCGGTATCGGCATGCCGGAAGTCGCGGTGTATGACTCACCGGAGATGAACGCTTTTGCCACCGGCATGAACAAAAACAATGCCTTAGTTGCGGTCAGCACCGGTTTACTGCATAACATGAGCGAACAGGAAGTGGAAGCCGTACTGGCACATGAGGTGTCACACGTCGCCAATGGCGACATGGTGACCCTGACGCTGATCCAGGGCGTGGTCAACACTTTCGTCATTTTCCTGGCCCGCGTCGTCGGCGGTTTTATCGACAACATGCTGCGCTCCAACGATGACGAAGAAGGCGCCAGCGAAGGCGGCGGTCTGGCTTATATGGCCATCGTCTTTGTACTGGAAATGATTTTCGGTGTGCTGGCCAGCATCATCGTGATGTGGTTCTCCCGTCAGCGCGAATACAGAGCAGACGCCGGTGCGGCCAAACTGGTCGGTGCCGGTCCGATGATCGCCGCGCTGGAACGGCTGAAGTACAACCACGAAAGCCAACTGCAGGGTTCAATGATGGCCTTTGGTATCGCCTCGAAAAAAGGCAACTCTGAGCTGTTTTTAAGCCACCCACCGCTGGATAAACGTATTGCGGCGTTAAAAGGCCAATCCGTTTAAATGATTGCGGGCTGTCAGGGCCCGCGTTGTAACAGCGCTTTGAGTGCCGGATCTGCAACAGATCCGGCCACGCTGGCCGGACTATGCTGGCGCAGTTGCCCGCTGGCATACAACAGTTGAATGTCCAGTGCTGTCGCCACCTCCGGTTTCGTTTCACTCTGCATCACCTGCTGACAAATACCCGCCGGGTAGCCCCACAACGTCAACATGTAGCCACTGAGCAATTCTGCCGGGATGTCCGCGCTGCCGGCCGGCTTTGCCTGCTGCCAGGCTAAAAGACACAAAGGCCCGACGGCTGTCAGGACAGCTGCAATATACAATTGCTCCTGCAGCTCTTTGTCCAGCGACAGCTGATGGCTAAGCTTCTTACACCAGGCGGCCCGGCTGATCGCAGCGTCAACCAGGCCCTGATGTTGCTGACAACGGCCAGCCAGCCAGTGCTCAAGCGCGACGGTCATCACAATCGCTTCGGTCAGATGCAGCCCTAACCGCATAATGCATTCGCTGACTGACAGACTGGCCCGGCTGAATCCCAAAAATGCCGAATTCGCCAGTTGCAGCAATCGGGCCGCCAGCACAGGTTCATGACTGATGAGCTCAGCCAGTGTATTGATCTCCACCTCTGGCTGACTGAAGGCCTGCCTGAGCTGCGCCACCAGCGCCGGTAATGCCGGCAGCGTCGTGGCCGCACCGGCGGCCTGGCGCAGCGCCACCGGTAAAGCTAACCCGTCCAGTCGCTCCAGCACTTCAAACAAGGTGGCGATGTCTTTTTCCTGAAATGGTTTGGCAAACACAAACTGGGCAAACCGACTGGCGTCACGCACCACCTGCTCTGTGGTATCACCGCTGAGCAGTGCCCGTACAGAGCAGGGATAATGCTGCTGGATTTGCTGCAACACCTGATCGCCGCTGCAGTCGGGCATCAGATAGTCTGACAGCACCAGATCCAGTACCTGTCCTGCCAATTCCTGCTGCCAGTTGAGCGCATGTTCGCACAGACTGAACTGCCAGTCAGGTCTGAGCCGACGCCCAGTGCGTAACAGTGCCCGCAGCATAAAAGGATCATCATCTATAAACAGCACATGATAAGCGCGCATGTCAGCTTCCTTGCGCGGCAAGACACTGCGGTAAAGCCAGCAGTGGCACCGGCTTGCAGTAATGAAAACCCTGGATTTCGTCGCAGCCGAGTTGTCGCAGCAACACCAGTTGCTCTTCGGTCTCCACGCCCTCCACCACCACTTTCATGCCAAGCTCATGCGCCATCCGGGTCACATTGCTGACCATGCTGAAAGACGCCAGACTGACCTCCAGTTCACTGATCATCGAACGGTCAATTTTGAGCGTGTCGACCGGCAGCCGGTTCAGCACCGCCAGCGATGAGTAACCCGTGCCAAAATCATCAAGCGCCAGACCCAGCCCCAGCGCTTTTAATTGCCGGAGTTTTTGCAACGAGCTTTCCGGCTCCGTCAACATCACAGATTCAGTCAGCTCCAGTTCCAGCTGCGCTGGGTCAACACCGCTTTGGGCAATCACCCGGCTGACCAGCTCGGTAAAATCCGGCTGCTGCAGTTGCACGGCCGACACATTGACCGCCACCTGCCGGATCCCGACCGCCGCCAGTTCTGGCAGACGGGCACAAACCTGCCGCAACACCCAAAGTCCAAGTTCATGGATCTGGCCATACTGCTCAGCCACCGGAATAAACAAGGCCGGTGACACCATGCCAAACTCCGGGTGTTGCCAGCGCAGCAGCGCTTCGGCACTGTGGCAATTGTTGTGTGTCAGGTCCAGTTTTGGCTGGAAATAAAGTTGTAGCTGGTCCGAATCAATCGCGCGGTACAGCGCATCGCTGATCCGCAGTTGCTGCCTTTTACGATCAGCCAGCTGCGGGCTGTACCGACTGAAAAACCTGCTGTGGCTGTTTTGCTGCAATCTGTTGCAAATCAGCACATTAGAAACCAGTTCTTTGCCGCTGCCGCCGTCCTCCGGCGCCATCGCATAACTGACACTGAAAGCCGGCACTGCGGTTTTCTGCAAAGCAGCGAGGTTTTGCTGCACACTTTGCAACAAGTCGCCCAGCCGCTGATGTACCTGCATCTCGGCTGTCACCCGAGGCAACAATAACAAAAACAACTCGTTTGCCAAAAAGCCCAGCACGGCGCCCTGACGCACCGCGCCCCGGTGCAGGCTTTCACTGACGGTCGCCAGCAGCTCACCGGCCTGCTGATAACCATGCAGATCTGCCCATTCGCCGTAACTGGTCAGCCGAAGCGCCACCACGGCCAGCTTGATTTGTTGCTGCAAATGGCTGTCAATCAGTTGTACCAGCGCTGACTGATCAGGGATCTCCGGTAACATTACCACCCGGTCCTGCGCAAAATGTTCTGGCTGATGCAGCGCCAACAACAACGCATGCTCGTCTTTGTAATGCAGTCTGGCCTCCAGCGGATGCAGACCGTCACCCAGCATGATCTCCGTGACCATACCGCTCAGTAAATCGTCCAGCCGGTCTTTAAGCTGGATGTGTTGCGTACCAAGCAGGCGCTCAGCGCCGGCATTCTGGCGCAAAATAGTGCCCTGCAAATCCACTTCAAGCAACGGGTCGGCGGTGCTGAGCAGCTGATGTTCGCGCACTGCGGCATGACGTTGCTGCCAGTATGTATCAAATGCATTGGTCAGCATCGATACCATCTGCTGATCTTCCCAGGGTTTTTGTAAAAAGCGTGCTGCCAGCCCTTCGTTCAGCAGTTCCAGTACGGTGTTGAAATCGGAATAGCCACTGAGCACCAGCCTGATACTGTGGGGAAATTGCTGTTTGATCTGACGCAGTAACTCAGCGCCATTCATTTCAGGCATGCGAAAATCAGTCAGAACTACCTGACAAGGGGTTCGTTGCATCAGCCGCAACGCCTCCGCGCCGCTTTGCGCCATAAAAACCTGAAAACCGTGACGTTCAAGCAGGCGCCCTAACGCTTTGATAATGAATAGCTCATCATCGACCAACAGCACTTTTTTCATCGTGACCTCACGTTGCCATCAGTTGCCGTATCAACTCCATTAAACGGCTGTTGTCAAAGGGCTTGCTCAGAACAGCATCAGCACCGAGCGCCAGCGCTTTGGCTAAATCAGTGTTGCCAAGTCCGGAGATCACCAACACTTTTAACGACGCAAATTCAGGTTGCTGACGTAAATAGGTCAGCACTTCAAATCCATCCAGACCGGGCATCGACAGGTCCAGCGTGATCAGATCCGGTTTGTCCCTTGATAACAACAAGCCGGCCTGAAAACCATCCGCCGCCTCCGAACAACGATAATGCTGGCTGAGCAAGACGCGGCGGATCGCAGCACGGATGCCGGCATCATCGTCAATCACCAGCACATGGCCGGCCATTTCGGCCTGACTGCCGGTTGCAGCCATCAGGTCTGCCGGGACTGGCATCTGTTGTCTGGCCAGAAAATCCAGGAAATCCGGTAACAGCACCCGATAATTGCCACGACCAGGTAATTTAAAACCTTTGAGCTGACCACTGGCTATCCAGCGGCTGACCGTGCGGTGATGCACATCACAATAAACAGCGATTTCGCCGGGTCTCAGAGTTTTCATGTCCTGCTGGTGATTGGCTTGACTTTCACCAGTTATAGCATATGTTTTTATTTAAAGACAAATGAGACATTAGAGACTTTTGAGACATGGAATCGCCGGACCCAAGCACCAGCCCGCTCATTCTTTGTGTCGATGACGAGCTCAGTATTCTGAAAGCGCTGCAACGCCTGCTAGTGCCGCGCCAGTTCAGAGTTGCCGTCGCCAGTGACACCGCGATGGCACTGGAGCTGATGCAGCAACAACGGGTGAATCTGGTGATTTGTGACATGCGGATGCCGCAAATGTCCGGGGCTGAGTTTCTGGCCAAAGCCTGCCAGATCCAGCCCGACTGCTACCGTATTCTGATGACCGGCTACGCCGATTTGGCTTCCACAGTGCAAGCCATCAATATAGGTAAAATCCACCGATATATCCAAAAGCCCTGGCAAAATGACGAACTGCTGGCGGTCATCGAAGAAGGCCTCGAATATTTCCGGCTGACGAGAGCCAACAAGCAGCTGACACTGACCGTCGCCCGCCAGTTACAGGAGCTCAAAGGGCTGAATCAGCAGCTGGAACAGCAGGTCAGCCAGCGCACCTCACAGCTCAGAACTACCCTGACCCGGCTGGAAGCTGTGCTGAAGGAGCATCAGCACGAACATGCCGCCCTGATGGAAGTGCTGTATAACCTGATCAGCAGCTCGCCTTATCTCAAAGGCGAACTCGCGCTCAATATCAGTCACACGGCCGCCTCGCTGGCCCGTCAACTGGGGCTCGAGGCGCCGCTGCGTCATGCGGTGCGACAGGCCGGGCTTTTTTGCGAACTGGGCAAACTGGCGTTACCGGTCCAGTTGTTGAGTCAGCCTTATTACCAGCTGTCGATGCAGGACCGGCAACTGTATCTGCAGCATCCGTTGTATGCGCAGGAGATCCTGGCACCCGCCACCCATTTGCATGATGTCAGCGACATGCTGGTGGCGCAGTATGAGAAGTTTGGCGGCGCGGCCGACCAGCCACGTCAGGGCACAGACATTCCGATCGGCGCCCGTATCCTCGCGGTCGCACGCGACTACTGGCTGTATCAGGGCACGCATTTGTCGGCGCAGGCGATGGACGTGAAAACTGCACTTGAGATGATTGTGCGCCATCAGGGCACCTGGTATGACCCGGAAGTCGTGATGGCGCTCAGTACGCTGGCTGCCGGCCTGTCACTGCAAAAAACCGAACGGGCCGACGGCCTTTTGCTGGTCCAGCTCAAAGCTGGCATGAAATTACAGCACAATCTGTTTAACAGACGCAAAGTGATGCTGCTGCCCAAAGGGCATGTACTGGACGAAAAATCAATCGCCAGCCTGCAACATTATCAGGCGCGTCACCAGGAAGAATTACGGGTACCGGTAGAACAAAGCAATGAGCTGCATTTGGAGGAAGAAGAATGAAAGCCCGTTTCGAAGTCCTTCAGCTCGATTGTCGTCCAGAGCAAGCGCCAGAGCTAGCGCTGGCACGTCTGGCAGAGAGTTGTCCATCGGTAGTGCTGTGTTGTGGCCAATATCAGCAAATCCATCGCCTGGCGGCTATCTGTCCAGCCGGACTGCCCCTGCTGGGCATGAGCTCTTGTCAAAGCTGCGCAAGCAGCGGCACTTCACCTCACTCCCAGCACGTGCTGCATTTGTTTGTGATCCACGACAGCGCTGGCCATTATGGGATTGCTACCTGTGAGCTGACTGGCGAAAACCTGAAACAACAAATCGGGAAAAGCGTCGAACAGGCAGCACTGCGCGCAGGCAGGTGCGGTGAAACTCCGGCGCTGGTTTGGTGTATGCAACCACCGGGGCAAGAAGAGCAAATAATTGATGCGATCCAACACCAGTTAGGTCCGCAAGTCCCAATTATCGGCGGCTCTGCGGCCGACGACGATGTCAATGGCCAATGGTGTCTATTTGCTGAGGGCCGGGTCACTCAAAACCGACTGCTGCTCCTGCTGATGTACCCTACTGTCGCGCATAGTTTTTTTTTCAGCAGCGGCTATCATCGGTTGGCCCTGAGCGCCACAGTGACTGCCGCCAGTGGCAGACTGTTGCAGCAATTGAACAACAGACCAGCGCTGGAAGTGTACAACGAGTGGCGGCTGGCGGCGGGTTTCAGGGCACTCGACCCCTCGGCAGTGCTCAATCAAACCACGCTGACACCTTTTGGACGTGCTATCGCAGAAAAGCCAATCCCGCTGACTTTACTCAGCCATCCGATAGCGGTCACTGCTGACGGCTCTATCGAGCTGCTGTCCGAAGTACAGGTTGGCGACAAACTCATGCTGATGCAAGGTTCAGAACAGGGCCTTATCCGCCGTGCAGCATATGTTGTTAATACGGCTCTGGAAGGATTGGAGATGCAGGGAATTACAAAACCTGCCGCAGCGCTGATTATTTATTGTGCCGGTTGTATGCTGGCGGTCCGCAGCCAGTACGCAGAAATCCAGCACAGCGTGCAGCGGGCGCTTGGTGATGTACCATACCTGATGGCCTATACCTTTGGTGAACAGGGATGCTTTGCCGACGGCTCAAACCGTCATGGCAATCTGATGATCTCAGCACTGCTGTTTGGAGATGAGCATGACTGACCCTGAACTATTGCAGGAACAGCTGACATTACTGAACTACGAGAAACAACAATTAGAAAAGTACCGACAACTTTATCAGTTGCAAATCCACGGTATTGATCTGCTGCTCAGTGCAAACAGCCACAGCGAATTGTTTCAGAACCTGTTTTCGGTGATTGGCCAGGTCACGCCATTCAGCGCCGCCCTTCTGATCAACCAGCAACAATCCGGCGTGCAACACGGCGTCCTCACGGCTTGGCCGGAACCTCAGCCAGGCCTGCTCTGTGATGATGTCACGCTGCAACATTTGCTCAGTGCGGCGCATAATATCTACAATGTCGCTTTGGTACCCTGGTGGCCAAAGGCGCTAGAGGCGAGGTTTAGGCACTGTCAGTCCGCGCTGAGCCTGCCACTCAGTAGCAGCAGCCAGCGTTATGTCTTGCTGTTACTGGCGCCGGGCATCGGCGCTTTCTCAGCAGATGCCTTGCAGGTGCTGCGCAGCTTCAGCACTTTTATTTCCACCACACTGGCACAGCTTGAACAAAAGCGTTTATTAAGCGAGCGTGATGAACTATTGGCGCAGCAGCAACGGATGACAGAGTCGATGGTCCGGCAGGAAAAAATGGCATCAATTGGCTTGCTGGCAGCCGGTGTTGCACATGAACTGAATAATCCATTGGGTTTTATCTACAGCAATCTGCATACCTTTGAGCATTATCTGGCGCAGTATCGGGAGTTTATTACGCTGGCATGTCGGGATTCAACCGCCCTGCAGGCACTGTCAGAGCAGCTGAAACTCGACTATCTGCTCAGTGACAGTGCCGATTTGCTGGCAGAGTCACTGCAAGGTGCACGGCGTTCACGCGATATCATTCAGAGTTTGCGCAATTTCTCTCATCCGGATCAGCACAACATTCAACCGGTCGATCTAGTCCGGCTCATCGAAGAAACCGTCAGGATGGCCAGCAGCCAGTTCAGGCATCAGACTAAACTGACACTGGAGCTGCCAGCCAAACCAGCTTTAGTCATGGGCAATCCGGTTCAGCTAAGCCAATTGCTGCTCAATCTGCTGATTAATGCCCAACAGGCCATTCACCGCCCTGCCGGGTGGGTCAGACTCAGTCTGATCCAGCAGAGCCATTGGTGGCAGCTGCGGATCACTGACAATGGAGAAGGTATTTCAGCCGCGGCGCAGCAACAGATCTTCGCGCCGTTTTTTACTACCAAGCCGGTGGGCCAGGGTTCCGGCCTTGGTCTGTCGATTTCGCGGGCATTCGCCGAGCAGCATGGCGGCACACTGACGCTGGAACAGAGTTCATCTGACGGCAGCTGCTTCCTGCTCAGTTTGCCGGAGTGCGCCGGATGACCAGGCACTGGGGCCTGCCGCTGAACTGGCCAAATCTGAAATTCTTCCTGCTGATGTTGGGCTGCGCAGTGCTGGCCAACTGGCCTGTTGCCGACTTACCTGTCTTTGCACCTTTTGTGATAGGCAACACGGCGCTGATCCTGGTGGTGATACGGCTCGGGCTTGGCTGGGGTTTGCTGGCAATCCCTTTACTTGGCTGGCTACAACCTGATGCCAAGGTCACAGTGCTGTTAGCGCTGCAACTGGTGCTGGTCTGGCTGTCACTGGGCGGGCGCTGGCAACTGCACCCGCTGCTGTCCTTATGGCTGTTACTGCTCGGCCTGCCACTAAGCTGGCCGCTGATGCTGCCGGTTCAGCAACATGACTGGCGCTGGCTGCTGCTGTATCTGGGCATGTCTGCGCTGGTTTACCTGATTTGTCTGCGGGCAGCCCACCTGCTGCATGCGCTGATGGCGCTGCACGAGCGCCGGCAACTACCATCGTTGGCCCGCCAGCTTTCCAGTCGTATCGCACTTTATAGTGCAGTGCCATTCACACTGTTGTTGTCGGTGATGTTGTCAGCCGGCAGCACACTGGATTTGAGCCGTCAGCTGACAACCCTTGAACACGAACAACACCGGCTGGCCAGTCAAATCTCAGAAAAACTGGCCGCATATCAGTCTGAAGTGTCACTGGTTGCAGCTCAGCTGAACGCCGCCGACAGTTCGCCCGCCGCCTTGCTGCGCCAATTGGCAGATCACAGAGCTGAGTACATCTCTGCGCTGATTGCTGATGAGCAAGGCAACGTCACGCATTTTTATAAAGATGGTCTGGTCACAGGATCTCGCCGCTCGGATAACGTGGCCGACCGCGCCTATTTCCGGGAACCGATGCGAAGCGGTCAGCCTTATATCAGTGACAGCTTTCAGGGCCGGTCGCTCGGCAACGATCAATTATTTGCAGTCAGCGTTCCGCTCACCGGCCCTGACCGCAAAGGCGTATTAGAGGTTTCTGTCGCACTGAACGCACTGACGGATTCAGTGCAGGTGCCAGTACCTGATTTGGTCTCGCACCGTATTTTGCTTGACAACGAGGGCAAAAAAATCTGGGGAACACAAGACGACCGCCCGCTCGGCAAACGCTGGTCTGTCAGCAGCCGATCCGAACCTATACCACGGCTTTTTCTGAAACATCAATGGTTTAATACGCTGGGCGCTATCCGACTCAGCCAGGATGGGATCCATTTTATCCTGCAATACCGCACCGAGTGGCCGGGATGGCTGCTGACTTATTATCAGGACAGCTATCAGGCCATTGCCCGCTATCATGGGCTGCTGGCGTTTGCGCTATTGCTGACTTTTCTGCTGACCGAAAGTATCGTGGCGCTGACCAGACGTTTTGTCAGCCCCCACACCGCCTCGCTGTCATTACTGGCCGAAAAAGCTGAGCAATGGCAGCTCGGTGACACGCCATTACAGCTGCCAGCGCCGACCATCGCCGAAATTGCCAGTATGCAACACAGTTTTATCCAGCTGCAGCAACGGATGAATCAGACCCATCAGGACCTGCAACAGGCCATGACGCATCAGCTGGGGCTCAATGAAATGCTCGAAGAGCTGGTCAGGCAAAGAACGCTGGAGCTGACAGAAGAGCGCGACAAAGCCCGCGAACTGGCCGGCATTAAAAACCGTTTCCTGGCCAATATGAGTCATGAGATCCGCACCCCCATCACTGTGATCAGCGGTTTTGCTGAAGTGCTGAGCGAACAGGTGGCCCCGGCGCAGGCTGAGCTGGTCAACAAGATCCGGCAAAACTCCGTCTATTTACAGCGCCTGATTGATGATGTGCTCGACACGGCGCGGATTGACGAAGGCAAACTGCCACTTGATATCCAGCAGGTGCCGCTGCTGCCATTGCTTGAACAGGTCGCGAGCCAAATTGGCCAGCTGGCACGCCAGCATGGCCTGAGTTTCAACACGGATTTCAGCGCTGCGGAAGCCCTGTGGCTCAGTGCAGATCCATTCCGTTTACAGCAAATTCTGCTCAATCTTGGCAGTAACGCTGTGAAATTTACCGCCAGCGGCCAGATCAGCCTGCGGGTGGTCAGCGACCAGGCGGGTCTGCGCCTCGAGATGGCCGATCAGGGGATTGGCATCGACACCAGCCAGCTCGAACGGCTGTTCAGCCGGTTTTCACAGGCCGACAACAGTACCAGCCGGCTTTATGGCGGCAGCGGGCTGGGTTTGTACATCAGCCGGCAATTGGCGCGTGCGATGCAAATGGAGCTGGATGCGCAGGCGGGCGTGCCACAAGGTTCGGTCTTTCGTCTGTTGGTGCCGCCGGGCCTGATCCAGACGCAAGGATCGCAGGCTCCAGCGCCGGCTGCTGAGCCAGAGCAGGCTCCCCCCCTGCTGCCGTGGCGACTGTTGCTGGTCGACGATGTGGCCGACATCCGGGCATTACTGAAGTTCTACCTGCAGCCACTTGGTTTTCAAATCAGTGAAGCCGACAGTGGCGCCGAAGCGCTTCAAAAGGCATCTGAACAGGCTTTTGATTTGATTTTTATGGACATTCAGATGCCGGCGATGGACGGGTATACCACCACACGTGAGCTCAGAGCGGCTGGCATCCAGACACCGGTGATCGCCCTGAGCGCGGATGTGCTGCAACCACGCGACAGCGATTTTGCTCCGGTAAACGCAGTAAACCCCGACGATGACAGCATTTTTACCCTTCGACTGGCAAAACCGGTGCGACGCCAGCAATTGTTGCAGGCCATCAACACTGTGCAACAAAACACGCTGGTGGCCGGCGGCCAAAGTAAGCTGCCAGCCAGCCCGCACACGGATCCGCAAAACAGGCCACATCTAAAAAGCCAGCCTCTGCTGGACAGCCCTGACGATGAGCAGGAACTGGTGCAAAGTTACCGGCAAAGTTTGCCGGCCAAAGCCCGGCAGCTGCGCGATGCTGATCCTAAAACGCTGGCAGCACTGGCGCATCAAATCAAAGGCACCAGCGCTTGTTTTGGCCTGCAGACTTTAAGCGAACGGGCCGCTTCACTGCAGCAGGCGCTCAGACAGCAGCAAAGTGGACAAGCCGAACTGGCAGCTTTGCTGGCGCAGCTGGATACCGATAGTTTGCCACAACCACCGGCAACAACGGTTTGCTGAGGCCCTCAGCTGTGCTGACCAAGGGCAGTGACAGGATTTGGCAAAGACGCGGGGACAAGTTCTGGCAGATGTTTTGGCAGAAGGCGCTGACGCGGCTGATGGCCCTTATGATGGCCCTTATGATGGCAATGCTGACAGCACAAGCTCCTGGCCGGGAACCAGTGCTCTTTCCATTTAATTCCGACGAGCTCAGCACAATTAAGTGGAAAAAGCACTAGTGGGATCCAGGCCATGGCTCAGGCTGGCGCGTCAACGATTGCCGGCTGATGAAAGGGTAACCAGACGCGAAATTCAGTGCCTTGCGCCGGGACTGAGCTGAACTCAATCCGGCCATGGTGTTTTTCGACAATGCTCCAGGACAAAGACAAGCCAAGCCCGGTGCCCTGCCCAACTGCTTTGGTGGTAAAAAAGGGTTCAAACAACCGCTTTTGATGCTCGGCACTGATGCCGCTGCCGTTGTCGCGTACTGACACCAGCACGCCGTCGTCTGCCGTGCTGACCCGCAGCCAAATGTCACCACGTTCCGCAATCGCCTGACCGGCATTGACCAGCAGATTCAAAAACACCTGATTAAGCTGCATCGGCTGGCAATCAATCAGCGGCAGCGCGGCCGGATAGTCGCGATGTAACTCTACTTTATGCTTAAACTGCGTCATCGAAATACGAATGGTCGATTCCAGACAATCCAGTACGTTGTAGGGCTGCCACTGCGCATTATCCACATGGGAGAAGGTTTTCAGGTTGCCGACAATGTCGGCCACCCGGGTGGCACCTTCCAGCGTTTCGGTCAGCAGTTCCGGCAAATCGGAGCGGATAAAATCAACTTGCAGGCGCTGATTGGTGGCCTGCTGTTGGGCCTGTAACGCGGCATTGCCCGATTTCGACACCAGATTTTCATAAAAATCAATCAGCTGAAAAAGTTTGGCACTGTAGTCAGTCAGGGTTTGCAGGTTCGAACTGATAAATCCCATCGGGTTATTGATCTCATGTGCGACACCGGCCGCCAACTGACCGATGGCCGCCATTTTTTCACTTTGCAACAACTGGTTCTGTGCCTTTTCCAGCTTGCTGTTGAGCTCCAGCAACCTGGCATGTTCTGCCGCCAGCTCGGCTTTCAGCGCCCGCTCCTGCAGAATGTAACTGGCAAGCTCGGTCACATCCTGCAAAATCAGACAAACCTGGCTGGTTTCATGCCTGTCATTGAGTATTGGTAAAAACTCGATATTCTGGTACATCAGCGTTTCGGCGCCCGTCACCGGCCGGCTGCTGGTCATCTCAAAGACATGCGGCTGATGCTCCCAGCTGGAAAATGCCGGGCTGCTCAGCAACACCACACTGTCGATTTTTTTCTTCAGAAAACGCGCCTGCGGGGCAAACAACTCCAACAATGACTGACCCATTACCTGCTCTGCAGACAATCCGGTCTGACGGGCAAAATAATGGTTCCAGAACAGCACCCGGTATTGACAGTCCAGCAGGCATAAACCTAATGGCAGGTCGTTGAGTAAGGTCTGATGGCACAGGCTGTTCATAACGGCTACTCCTGTAACAGCTTATTGAGGCGCTCGAGCAACACAGTGACCGACTTCGGATCGAGGCAAATCATCAGCCGGGCACTAAACGCAGTGTCGGTCAGGGTCAGCTCGACGGTCAGCAGCAAGGTTTGCTGCCAGTGATACGCCAGTTGGGCTTCCCGGAAACGAAACAGCACCGGCATGCTGAGCCGGGTCGCCAAATCCAGCTGAGCGGCGAAACCACGTAAACAAACACCGGCCAGAATATTGGCAAGCTCCACCACCAGCGCTTCCCGCTGTGCAGCTGGCAGCGGTTTTGGATAGTCCAGCAAAGCGGCCATGGGTGCCAGTCCGGCTTCCGACAGCGCCGTCAACACTTCCCCCCGCACTGCGCCCTGAAAACTCTGCCGGGTCAGCCACTGATCAGGGGCGCCCAACAAGGCATCAAATTCGGCAGCAGAGATCAAACGGATCTGCGGAATAGACAGGCTGATGCGGGTCGCTATCAACAGTGCCAGCGCCTGAGCGGCCTGGCCCATCGAGATGTTCATCAGCTCCTGCAGCGCATCTCGCTGCTCTTCTGAAAGTTGCAAAGTCATAACAACCCCAGCTCCGTCAGCGCTGCGCGCAGTGACTGCGGCTGCAGTGGTTTTGGCAAAAAACAAAATGCGCCCAGACTGCGGACCAGGGCCTGGGCCTGTGGCTGAATGTCGGCACTTATCACGATCACCACGACTTTGCGGTGTTGGTCATGCAGGTAGTGCAGCACCGCGAAACCGTCCATCACCGGCATGGTCAGGTCGAGAAACAGCACATCGGCCTGACCGGCTTCGACCGCCCTGATGGCCTCCTGACCATTGACGGCTTCCGTGATCTGAACCTCCCATTCCGGCGGCAGCGCTTTACGGACATTTTTGCGCGACAACACAGAGTCGTCTGCAATGGTGATTGAGAGTGCCATATCGCCTCCAAATGTCTCATTTGTCCTATAAGACTGGAAGCAGAACGACCGCTTGTCAAATCGGCGCAGCATCTGGCCATCATTGCCGCTGTCAGCCGCACGCGACAGCCGCAGTCTGCCGGAAGGTTGCAGGGGATGCCGGACTGACACAGCGGACAGACCGGCCTGCGGTGCCAGTAACTTCAGTCGCTGGCCGCCGGTAACAGCGCCAGCGCTTCTTCATATAAAAAATCTGCCATCATCCGGCTGAGCCGCTGTAACAACGCCGGCTCCACACCTGGGTCCGCCAGTGTCAGCAGCTGTTCCAGGCAATCCTGCGCCGCCACGTCATTGTCGGCCAGCAACAGCCGCAGCTGGCGCAACAATACCTCCGCCGACGGCTGAACCGGCGCCGACAGCTGAACCGGCGCCGGGATGGCGGGTTGTTGCCCATCAAGCCAGTGCTGCAGCTCATCGAGCAGCTGTTGTAACTCAGCGCCAAGTTGGTCGACCGTTTGTTGCAATGCCGCCGGCGACGTCAGGCTGCCGTCCGCACCTTCCAGCAGTTGCTCAAAACGCCCGGCAGTGGCCGCCAGCTGAGTGGCCCCCAAAGTACTGGCATTGCCCTTTAGGGTATGCGCCAGCCGCAGCAAACCTCTGTGATCATTACTCATGCGCAGATCGCGGACTTTGCTGTCAAACTGCTGATAACTTTGCACAAAGCGATCCGCCAGCCGCAGTAATAAGTTGCGGTCATCCTGGGTATTTTTCAGGGCCAGTTGCAGATCCAACTGACTAAACACCGGCATGGACGGCTGCGGCTCCGGCGTTTCATGCCAGTGAGGATCAAACCAGCGCGCCATAGTGCGGAACATCAGCTCCACATCCAGCGGCTTGGCAATATGGTCATTCATGCCAGCGGCCAGCACCCGCTCTTTATCGCCTTCCATCGTGTTAGCGGTCATCGCCAACACTGGCAACGCGGTTAATTGCAGCTGCTGACGAATTTGTTGGGTCGCCGCGTAACCGTCCAGTACCGGCATCTGACAGTCCATCAGCACCCCGGCAAAACCATGGTCAAGCCGCAAAATATCCACCGCTTCCTGGCCATTGTGCGCCAAAACCACACAAAGCCCGGCATTGTGTAACAGTTCCAGCGCAAGTTCCTGATTCAGCTCGTTGTCTTCGACCAGCAAGACCCGCATGCCATGCAAAGATTTGCTGTGAGTGGCGCTCGCTTGCGCAAACGCCGGGCTCGGCTTTGCATCCGCAGCCGTACCTGCAACGTCCGCAATGGCCTCCAGCAGCGCAGAAGGGGTGACAGGCTTACTGAGAATTCGTGGAATTTGCAGCCCGCGGGCTTCGGCATCATGACGGGCCTCATCACGGCCACAAGCGGTCACCAGAATGGTTGGCGGCTGCGTCAGCCGGCGCTGCTGCAACTCAGCCAGGGTTTCAATGCCGTCCATCAGTGGCATTTTCCAATCCAGCAACAGCAAATCGAACGGCTGCTCTGCCAGCCGCTGCAGCGCCTGCTGCCCATCACGGGCGGTTTGCACCTGCAAGCCAAAATGTTGTGCCATAGTGCCAAAAATCTCGCGCGCCATCGCATTGTCATCCACGACCAGCAAGCGCTTGCCCTGCAGATCTCCGGCTTGTAAGGCGCGTTTTTGCAGCGGGCTTTGCTGCGCTTTGAAGCTCGCCTCAAAATGAAAAGCCGAGCCCTGACCCAGTGTACTGTCGACCCAAATCTGCCCGCCCATCAAAGCCACCAAATTCCGGGAAATCGCCAGACCAAGCCCGGTGCCACCATATCGGCGGGTGGTAGAGCTGTCGGCCTGACTGAACGACACAAAGAGGCGCTGCACCTGCTCTGCGGTCATGCCAATGCCGGTGTCCCGCACCCAGAAATGCAGCCGGACCTGCTCGTCATCGGCAGCCACGGTGCGCACCCCCACCACAATATCCCCACGTTCGGTAAACTTCACTGCATTATTGCCGAGATTAACCAGCACCTGACTAAGCCGCAGCGGGTCACCGACCAGCGCCGCCGGTAAATCGGCCGGCAAATCAAACAGCAGCTCCAGCCCTTTGTTCTCGGCATTCATGCCAACGAGCCCCGCCAGATTGTCCAGCACATCATCCAGACTGAACGAGATCTGCTCCATATTGAGTTTACCGGCCTCTATTTTGGAGAAATCCAGAATGTCATTAATGATGCCCAGCAGGTTTTCCGCCGCTTTGTGCACCTTGCTGATGTAATTGCGCTGGCGTGAGTCCAGCTCGGTTTGCAGCGCCAGATGTGACATGCCGATAATGGCGTTCATCGGTGTTCTGATCTCGTG
>CBINNO010000069.1:0-16655 GCA_966252055.1 uncultured Rheinheimera sp.
GTTACCTCGCCGCCAAGTTCCCAGGTGCCAAACGTTTTGGTCTGGAAGGTGGTGACGCTTTAGTTCCTATGCTCAAAGCAATGATCCATCGTGCCGGTGAGCAGGGTGCCAAAGACTGTGTTATTGGCATGGCTCACCGCGGCCGTTTGAATACGCTGATTAACGTGCTGGGTAAAAACCCAGGCAAACTGTTTGATGAATTTGCCGGTAAATACGAAGTCGTTGGTGCCGGTGATGTGAAGTACCATATGGGCTTCTCATCCGATTTTGAAACTAAAGGTGGCAATATCCACCTGGCGCTGGCGTTTAACCCGTCGCATCTGGAAATCGTCAACCCTGTGGTGATGGGCTCAGTGCGCGCTCGTCTGGATCGTCGCGGTTGTACTGATGGTTCGCTGGCACTGCCAATTACGATTCACGGCGACTCGGCCTTTGCCGGTCAAGGCGTGGTTGCTGAAACCTTCAACATTTCGCAAACCCGCGCCTTCAAAGTGGGCGGCTCTGTGCGGATTGTGATCAACAACCAGGTTGGTTTCACCACGTCGAATCCGGAAGATACCCGTTCGACTGAATACTGTACTGACATCGCCAAAATGGTGCAGGCGCCGATTTTCCACGTCAATGGTGACGACCCGGAAGCTGTGGTGTTTGTCGCTCAGCTGGCCGTTGACTATCGCAATACCTTTAAACGCGATGTGGTGATTGACCTGGTTTGTTACCGCCGTAATGGTCACAACGAAGCGGACGAGCCGAATGCAACGCAACCGCTGATGTACCAGAAAATCAAAAAGCACCCGACGCCACGTGAGATCTACGCTGACAAGCTGATCAAAGCCGGTCATTTTACTGCGGAAGACGTTCAGGCTCTGGCCGACAACTACCGCCAGGCGCTGGATAACGGCGAATGTGTCGTCGAAGAATGGCGTCAAATGACGGAAGTTGCTGTCGACTGGACGCCGTTCATTGGCCACGACTGGACTACTGCTTATGATGCGAGCCTGTCACTCGAGCAATTGATTGATTTAGGCCAGCGGGCAACAGCTATTCCTGCTGAGCACACTTTGCAGCGTCAGGTAGGCCGGGTTTATGAAGACCGTGCGCTGATGCTCAAGGGCGAAAAGAAAATTGACTGGGGCTTTGCCGAAATTCTGGCTTATGCCTCGATTGCCGATGCCGGCAGCCGGATCCGGATTGTCGGTCAGGATTCTGGCCGTGGTACTTTCTTCCATCGTCATGCTGTGCTGCATAACCAGAACGATGCTTCGGTTTACACACCGCTGGAACACCTGTCGGCGACACAAGGCCCGTTTGAAGTTTACGATTCTGCTTTGTCAGAAGAAGCAGTGCTGGCATTTGAATATGGCTACGCCACAGCAGAGCCACGCGCGTTGGTGATTTGGGAAGGTCAGTTCGGTGACTTCGCTAACGGCGCTCAGGTGGTGATTGACCAGTTCTTAAGCTCAGGTGAGCAGAAGTGGGGCCGTCTGTGCGGTCTGACCTTGTTATTACCGCATGGTTATGAAGGTCAGGGCCCGGAACACTCATCGGCCCGTCTGGAGCGGTTCCTGCAGCTGTGTGCTGATCACAACATGCAAGTCGTGGTGCCAAGTACACCGGCTCAGGTGTATGCGATGATCCGTCGCCAGATGGTTCGCCCGATGCGTCGTCCGCTGATTGTGATGTCACCGAAATCATTGCTGCGTCACCCGCAGGCGACTTCGACGCTGGAAGAGCTGGCTGCAGGTCAGTTCCATAACGTGATCGGCGAAATTGATGCGCTGAACCCGGCCGAAGTCAGTCGGGTGGTGTTCTGCAGCGGCAAGGTTTATTACGACCTGCTGGAAGAGCGTCGCAAGCGTGATATCAAATCAATTGCTATCGTGCGGGTCGAACAGCTTTATCCGTTCCCTGTTGACGAAATGGCCGCCGTGCTCGCACAGTACCAGCATGTCAAAGATTTCGTCTGGTGTCAGGAAGAGCCGCAGAACCAGGGTGCCTGGTATTGCAGCCAGCACAATTTCTGGGCGGCGATCCCGGCCGGTGCCAAACTCACTTATGCCGGCCGTGATGCGTCTTCATCACCGGCGGTGGGTTACCTGTCCGTGCATAACAAGCAGCAACAGGCATTGATCAACGCAGCGCTGACGCTGGCATAAATCCAATCCCGCAACGCAAGTTGCGGGCTTTTTTTGTGGTCAGCCCGGTTTACCGGGCTGACTTTGGCTTTAAAGAAAAAGACTGATGCATCCGGTCGGTCAATCCAAAAGGTGACAAAGTGGAAATTAAAGTCCCGGTACTCCCAGAATCAGTTGCAGATGCAACTATCGCCACCTGGCATGTGAAAACAGGTGAAGCCGTCAGCCGCGACCAGGTCCTGGTTGATATCGAAACAGATAAAGTTGTGCTTGAAGTGGTTGCTCAGGCTGACGGTGTGATGGGCGAGATCCTGCACGCTGAAGGCGCAACCGTACTGGCAGAGCAGGTGATCGGTCAACTGAACGCCGGCGCCACTGCAGCAGCACCTGCCGCGGCAGCAACGCCTGCAGCAGCACCGGCTGCCGCTGAAGCTGCTGACGATGTGTTGACACCGTCAGTACGCCGGCTGATCGCAGAAAAAGGCTTAGACGCCAGCAAAATCCAGGGTTCTGGCAAAAATGGCCGCGTCACCAAAGAAGATGTGGACAAATTCCTCGCCGGCGCACCGGCAGCCCCTGCTAAAGCAGCGGCTGCACCTGTCGCTGTGTCTGCCCCGGTGGTAACAGGTGACCGTTCACAGAAACGTGTACCAATGACTCGTCTGCGTAAGACTATCGCTAACCGCCTGCTGGAAGCGAAAAACTCTACTGCCATGCTGACGACGTTCAACGAAGTCAACATGAAACCAATCATGGACCTGCGTAAGCAGTACGCAGATGTGTTCGAGAAAAAACACGGTATCCGTCTGGGTTTCATGTCGTTCTATGTGAAAGCCGTGACTGAAGCGCTGAAGCGCTATCCGGAAGTGAACGCCGCGATTGATGGCGATGACATCGTTTATCACAACTACTTTGATGTCAGCATTGCCGTGTCAACGCCACGTGGTCTGGTGACCCCAGTGCTGCGTGACTGTGACAAAATGAACCTGGCTGAAATCGAAAAAGCCATCAAAGACCTGGCGCTGAAAGGCCGTGACGGCAAACTGTCTATCGACGACCTGACCGGCGGTAACTTCACCATCACCAACGGTGGTGTGTTTGGTTCTCTGATGTCCACGCCAATCATTAATCCGCCACAATCAGCCATTCTGGGCATGCACAAAATCCAGGACCGCGTGATGGTGGTGGACGGCAAGATGGAAATCCTGCCGATGATGTACCTGGCGCTGTCTTATGATCACCGCATCATCGATGGCAAAGAGTCTGTTGGCTTCCTGGTGACAGTGAAAGAATTGTTAGAAGATCCAACCCGTATCCTGTTGGATATCTGATAACGAAAAACGGCGGCCGCGGTTTACCAACGTCGCCATTACATCTGGGCGGGTTACACACTTAGCTCAAAGGGTCAGACCGGCGTTGCCGGTCACAAACTAAAGAAAAACGGAAATAAGCCATGAATTTGCACGAGTATCAGGCAAAACAGCTGTTTCGCGAATACGGTTTACCTGTATCTGAAGGCTATGCGGAAGAAACTCCACAAGCCGCAGCAGAAGCAGCAGATCGTATTGGTGGTAACAAGTGGGTAGTGAAAGCTCAGGTTCACGCTGGTGGTCGCGGTAAAGCGGGCGGTGTGAAATTAGTTACTTCTAAAGAAGAGATCCGTAACTTCGCTCAAAATTGGTTGGGCAAGAACCTGGTGACCTATCAAACTGACGAAAAAGGTCAGCCTGTTAGCAAGATCCTGGTTGAAACCTGTACAGATATCGAAAAAGAACTGTACTTAGGTGCTGTCGTTGATCGTTCAAGCCGTCGTATCGTGTTCATGGCCTCTACAGAAGGTGGCGTGGACATCGAGAAAGTTGCTGAAGAAACGCCAGAAAAAATCATCAAGATGGCGATTGATCCGCTGGTAGGCGCTCAGCCATTCCAGGCGCGTGAAATCGGCTTCAAGCTGGGCTTAAACGCCACGCAAATCAAACAGTTCACTAACATCTACTTAGGCCTCGCCAAGATGTTCGTTGACCTGGACATTGCGCTGATCGAAGTGAACCCGCTGGTTATCACCACTGCAGGCAACCTGCACTGTTTAGATGCCAAACTGGTTGCTGACAGCAATGCGCTGTACCGTCAGCCAAAACTGCGTGCTTTCCATGACCCATCACAGGAAGACGAGCGTGAAGCCCGTGCTGCCCAGTGGGAACTGAACTATGTTGCTTTAGAAGGTAACATCGGTTGTATGGTAAACGGTGCCGGTTTAGCAATGGGTACTATGGACATCGTGAAATTAAGCGGTGGCCAGCCAGCAAACTTCCTGGACGTTGGCGGTGGTGCGACCAAAGAGCGCGTGACCGAAGCATTCAAAATCATCCTGTCTGACTCTGCTGTTAAAGCAGTATTCGTCAACATCTTCGGTGGTATCGTTCGTTGCGACATGATTGCAGAAGGTATCATCGGTGCAGTTGAAGAAGTTGGCGTAAGCGTACCAGTAGTGGTGCGTTTAGAAGGTAACAACGCTGAATTAGGCGCTGAGAAACTGCAAAGTTCTGGCCTGAACATCATCGCTGCGACTTCATTGTCAGAAGCTGCTAAAGCTGTTGTGAAAGCCGCGGAGGGCAAATAATGTCTATTATCATCAACAAAGACACTAAGGTCATCTGCCAGGGTTTCACCGGTAGCCAAGGTACTTTCCACTCAACTCAGGCGCTGGAATACGGCACTAAAATGGTTGGTGGTGTAAGCCCGGGTAAAGGCGGCACGACGCACATTGGTTTACCAGTGTTCAACACAGTAAAAGAAGCTGTTGCTGCTACTGGCGCCACGGCTACTGTGATTTACGTTCCGGCACCATTTTGTAAAGACGCGATTATCGAAGCTGCTGATGCAGGTTTAGAGCTGATCGTTTGTATCACAGAAGGTATCCCGACTATCGATATGCTGTTTGCCAAAGAATACGTTGACCGTAAAGGCGTGCGTATGATTGGTCCAAACTGCCCTGGGGTTATCACGCCAGGTGAATGCAAAATCGGTATCATGCCAGGCCACATCCACAAGCCAGGCAAAGTTGGTATCGTATCGCGTTCAGGTACTCTGACTTATGAAGCTGTGAAACAAACCACAGACGAAGGTTTTGGTCAGTCTACTTGTGTTGGTATCGGTGGTGACCCAATCCCAGGTTCTAACTTCATCGATATCCTGAAGTTGTTCCAGGAAGATCCACAGACTGAAGCCATCATCATGATCGGTGAGATCGGTGGTACTGCTGAAGAAGAAGCGGCTGCTTACATCAAAGCACACGTGACGAAGCCAGTTGTGTCTTACATTGCCGGTGTCACTGCACCAGCTGGTAAGCGCATGGGCCACGCCGGCGCTATCATCTCTGGTGGTAAAGGTACAGCTGACGACAAGTTCCGCGCGCTGGAAGATGCAGGCGTGAAAACTGTGCGTTCACTGGCCGACATCGGTAAAGCACTGCGTGAACTGACTGGCTGGTAATAGCTGGTTCGTTTTGAAGTGTTGAAAAACCCGTCCTTGTGACGGGTTTTTTTATGCCGCTCGCTAAGTGAGGTCCGCCGCAGGCTGGCTTGAAGCACAGTGACACTGCACTTAACCTGTATTTTGGTTGTTAGTCTCAGCGGCTCTATGCTGCGCGTGCACATCGCAGTTTAATCGGTGCTTTAAGCATGTCCTGTGCACTTCCAGAGAGCCAATATAATGAAAAATAACGTTCTGTTGTTATCCGCTTTGTTGCTGAGCGCGCCGGTTTTACCGGTGATTGCCGCAGATAAAGCCCCTGCTGCCGCCAGTAATACTCGTCAGATTGACATCGATTCGGTGGTGATGACGCGACACAGCGCTGAAGTGAACGGCACCAGTTTTCCTTACACCGCCGAGACCGGTACACAGCCAGTCTGGGATGACGAAGGCAATCCGACCGCGACCTTGTTCTACACCTACTACGAACGCTCTGATATCAAAGACAAATCCAAACGTCCGCTGCTGATTTCTTTTAACGGCGGCCCGGGTTCGGCCTCAGTCTGGATGCAAATCGCTTACACCGGCCCACGCGCGCTGAACGTAGACAGCGAAGGTTATCCGCTGCAGCCCTATGGCACTCGCGACAACCCGCATTCAGTGCTGGATGTGGCTGACATCGTGTTTGTGAACCCGGTCAATACTGCTTATTCGCGCGTTCTGCCGGGCAAAGACGGCAAAATGCCCAGCAAAGACGCCCAGCAAAAAATGTTCTTTGGCGTCAATGAAGATGTCAGCTATTTATCCAGCTGGATTGAAACCTTTGTCAGCCGTCATCAGCGTTGGCCGTCACCGAAGTATCTGATTGGCGAAAGTTATGGCACCACGCGGGTTTCTGGCCTGGCGCTCGCGCTGCAGAACAAAGAATGGATGTATTTGAATGGTGTCATTCTGGTGTCGCCGACCGATCTGGGTATTAAACGCGACGGCCCGGTTGATGCGGTCAACCGCCTGCCATATTTTGCCGCAACGGCCTGGTATCACAAAAAGCTTGCAGCAGATTTACAGCAGCAGGACCTGATGGCTGTGCTGGATGAAGCCGAAAAATTTACGCTGAACGAGTATCTGCCGGCACTGGCCAAGGGGTCTTTTATTGATCCGGCCGAAAAACAGGCAGTTGCGGAAAAAGTGGCGAAATATTCGGGCTTGTCGCTGACGGCCGTGCTGCAGAACAACCTGGATATTGACCCTGCGTATTTCTGGAAGGAGTTACTGCGTGACCGTGGTCAGACGGTTGGCCGACTGGACTCGCGTTATCTGGGCATTGACCGCAAAGAAGCGGGGGACCGGCCAGACTACAACGCTGAGCTGACCTCATGGCTGCATTCCTTCACGCCAGCGATCAACCATTATCTGCGTACTACGCTCAACTACAAAACCGACGTCAAATACAACATGTTTGGCCCGGTGCATCCATGGAATCGCGATGGCGACCAGACCGGTGAAAACCTGCGGCTGGCGATGGCAGCCAACCCGTACCTGCATGTGCTGATCCAATCCGGTTATTATGATGGCGCCACCAACTACTTTGATGCCAAGTACAACATGTGGCAGCTGGACCCCAGCGGTAAAATGAAGTCTCGCCTGAGCTTTAAAGGCTACCGCAGCGGCCATATGATGTACTTGCGCCACGAAGATTTAAAGCAATCCAATGACGACTTGCGTAATTTCATCAAGTCGACACTGGTGAACCCGCAGCAACCGGCCAAATACTGACAACTGCGAGCGGACTGACTGAACACAAGGCGCCTGCGGGCGCTTTGTTTATTTATGCACCAACCACAGAACTCACAGCGCGCGCGGGCAGTCACCAGCAAGGTGGCATCAACATGCTTCTGCATTTCTGCTACTGGTCAGTGCTGAGCGCGGTGTTATAATGCGGCGTTATGCGTCTTGCAGTGTTGAATACAAGGACCTGATTTTTATGGCGGACATCGAAACTCGCCCCACCAATTTTATCCGGCAGATCATTGATGCCGACCTGGCCAGCGGCAAACACCAAACAGTGCAAACCCGGTTCCCGCCGGAGCCAAATGGCTATCTGCATATCGGGCATGCCAAATCTATCTGCCTGAACTTTGGTATTGCGCAGGACTACACCGGCAAATGTAATCTGCGGTTTGACGACACCAACCCGGAAAAAGAGAACATTGATTTCGTCAATTCGATTCAGCGCGACGTGCAATGGCTTGGTTTTCAGTGGGATGGCGCTGTGCGTTATTCTTCTGACTATTTTGATGCGCTTTATGGTTATGCGGTTGAGCTGATCAACAAAGGGCTGGCTTATGTGTGTTTTCTCAATGCTGAAGAAATGCGCCAGTACCGCGGCAGTCTGACAGAACCTGGCAAGCACAGCCCGTATCGGGACACCAGCCCGGCAGAAAACCTGGCGCTGTTTGAAAAAATGCGTGCCGGTGGCTTTAAAGAGGGCGAATGTTCGCTGCGTGCGAAAATCGACATGACGTCACCTTTTATCTGCATGCGCGACCCGGTGATTTACCGCGTCAAGTTCGCTCATCACCACCAGACCGGCGACAAATGGTGCATCTATCCGATGTACGATTTCACCCACTGTATTTCAGATGCGCTGGAAGGCATTACCCATTCACTGTGTACGCTGGAGTTCCAGGACAACCGTCGTCTGTATGACTGGATTTTGGACAACATCACCATTGCTTGCCATCCACAGCAAATTGAGTTTTCGCGGCTGAACCTGGAATACCAGGTGATGAGCAAGCGCAAACTGCACACGCTGGTCGAAGGCGGTCATGTGTCTGGTTGGGATGACCCGCGCATGCCGACCATTGCTGGCCTGCGTCGTCGTGGTTATACACCGGCGTCATTGCGTGAGTTCGCCAAACGAATTGGTGTCACCAAGCAAGATAACGTGATTGAAATCAGTGCATTAGAAGCTTGTATCCGCGAAGATCTTGATGCAAATGCACCACGCGCCATGGCGGTGCTGGATCCGTTAAAAGTGACCCTCAGCAATTACAGCGCTGCTGACGTTGAGTGGCTGGATGTGGCCAATCATCCAAAAGATGAAAGCAAAGGCAGCCGCAAAGTGCCGTTTGGCAAGACGTTGTACATCGACCGTGCTGATTTCCGCGAAGAAGCCAACAAGCATTACAAGCGCATGGTGACGGGCGGCGAAGTGCGTCTGCGCGGGGCTTATGTGATTCGTGCTGACGAAGTTATCAAAGACGACGCCGGCAATATCGTTGAGCTGATTTGCAGCTACGATGCGGACACTTTAGGTAAAAACCCGGCCGATGGACGTAAAGTGCGCGGTGTGATCCACTGGGTTGAAGCCAGCCAGGCCAAAGCGGCGGAGTTTCGCGTCTATGACCGCTTGTTCACCACGGCAAATCCGGCGGCAGCCGATGATTTTATCGAGGTGATCAATCCGCAGTCGCTGGTGGTCAAGCACGGTTTTGTCGAACCAAGCCTGCAACAGGCGCCGTTGGAGCTGGCTTACCAGTTTGAGCGGGAAGGTTATTACTGCGCGGATAACCGTGATTTCAGTGCCGACAGGCTGGTGTTTAACCGCACTGTGGGGCTGCGTGACAGCTTTGCAGAACCAGCCTGAAACTGCTAAAACCAGCCTCCGGGCTGGTTTTTTTATCTGCGTGGTCTGGAATTGAGCCTCATGCCGTGTACGGCGCTTCGGGTATAGCACTTGAGCGTGGCCAGTCTTTTCAGCGCTGCTGTTTATCTGTTTTTGCTACAGCATGATATGCTCAAAGACGAGAAGTGATGCAACACAAGGACAGGTGAATGAACAGACTCTTTGCCGCAACAGCCAGTGCAATCGCAGAAGCCCTGTTCAGTTATGTTCTGTTGTTGTCGCTGCTGACTGTTGGCGCTTGGCCTGTGCTGGCTGCTGAACCGCAAGTTGTGCGTTACCCGCCGCCGCAAAATGCTGGCGATCGCCGCTCTGATTATGCCATTGCAGTCCTGGCTGAAGCACTCAGATACGCGGCACCCGAGCTTGAACTGAAGGCTGCGAAAAGACCTTACTCGCGCAGCAGGGCGCTGGAGGAGTTAGCGGCAGGCGGCGATTTGGATGTGGTCTGGACTATGACGTCTGCGCAGCGGGAACGCAAGTATCGTGCTATCCGTATTCCCATCTACCGCGGCTATGGTGGCTACCGGCTTTTGCTGATCCGCGCCGATCAGCAGGAGCGTTTTACTGCTCTTCGCACCGGTTCGCAGTGGCGTGAACTCAGTTTTGCGCAGGTCCACGACTGGATAGACACCGCTTTACTGCGTCACAATGGCTGGCAGGTACAAGGGGTTTCACAATATACCAATTTATTTCCATTGCTGTTGAAGCAGCGGGTTGATGCAGTGCCGCGCGGCGTGCTGGAGATCACCGATGAAGTGGCGCAGTGGCAATCGGCCGGGCTGGCCATTGAACAACACTGGTTATTGAAGTATCCAACGGCCGAGTATTTTTTCGTCAGTCAGGATAAGCCAGAGCTGGCTGCGGCGATCTTCGCCGGCATGCGCCAACTGCAACAAAGTGGCCGGCTGGATCAGTTATTTGAACAGCACTTTGCCGATAAACTACGAGCCCTGCAGCTCGACAAACGTCGGGTGCTGACCTTACAAAACCCCTACTTGCCAAAACAGCCATAGCCCAACGGCCCTTTGAACCAGTCGCTTCTTGCAGCAACGCAGGTGTTTACTGGACTGACCGCAATTACTGCACAGGCTTTATTTCCTGCGCTGACTGCACTGGCTGCGCTTCCTGTAGCTATTGCACTTCCAGCGCCAGTTTGAGCAGGTGTGCGCTCAGCTGCAGCTGATGCTGGCGGGCGCGCTGTAAATTCACTAAGAACTGCACACCATCTGGCGATGTCTGCAACTTGATCATGCCAAGCTGACGAAATGCCTGCGCATTGTCAGTGACCACCAGCACGGGCTGATTCAGCAGCTTTTGTTGCCACAGCTGCAGGCGACTGCGCTCAGTACCGCCGACGGCCAGCAGCTCACAATGTGCCAAATCGGACTCTAAACCGACTGCCAGCAGCTGTGGTGCCGGCTCAACCGGCAGCCGCTTTAATGCGGTCAGTAACTCGGGGTGATCTGCCACACAGTAGCGTGTCGACAGCCGGGGCGGCGGCGGCCACTGCGTAAACTGAGCAAAGCGGTAGACAAAATTCGCTTTGAGCTCCAGCTCATTGACGGCGTGGGCCTGTGCGATGCTGAGCAGCCCAAGGAGGGCCGTAGTGAGTCTCTTCACCATAACTGCCAACGCCAGTGCAGTTGGAACAGCCGCTCGCTGTGTTCAACAATCGGGGAGTAGGGGTTGAGTTCATCGGTGATCCGCTGATTCAGGGCGTTATCCAGCTGAAAGGACAGTTGATGGTCCGGTGCCGCCTGCCAGTGTAAGCCCAGTTGCCAGCTGACATAGCCCGGCACTTGCTGGCGAAATCCCAGTTTGCGGCTGTTTGCCAGCGCGGTTGCGGAAAACTGTAAATCTTTTAGTGGCAAATTGCGTTGATACTGCAGTTTCAGCAGATGTTTAGGCGAATTCAGCAGCGGTGCGCCAGTCGTGGTGCGGTTGCGTTGCCAGGACCACGCCAGTTTCATACTGGCGTCGTCATTGAGTAACCAGTTCAGGTTCAGTTCGCTGCCGCGGTTTTCAATGGGTTTGGCGTTGTAAAACACCGCCATGGCCGGATCTAACACGATCAATTGTTGTAGATCGGCATAAAACAGCGACAGCTGATAACTGAATGTCGGGCTGAATTGTTGTTGCCAGGTCAGTTCGTAACTGCGGATCTGTTCGTTTTTCGGCAATGGGGCCGCGCGTCCTGCGGTATTGGCAAATTCAAACAGGTTAATTGCCCGATAAGCCTGCCCGTACAGCAGCTTAAGACTCTGGCCTGTGGCTGGCTGCCAGACCCAGCCGAGTCTGGGGCTTAACTGATGGCCGCCGGCACGGGCATCGTCATAACGCAGGCCAAGCAACAGGCTTTGGTCGGCACTGAACTGCCAGATATCCTGCATGAACAGTGATTTTCGCCGGTTGTCTCCATGAAAACTCAGTTGGGCCTGCGCATTGCTGCGAAGACGCAAGTCAATCAGCTGGCGCTGGTCGTCCTGCAGTTCGACACCGAATAGCAGATCATGCTTTTCTGCGCCCTGATAATTCAGCAACAAATCGCCGCTGAGCCAGCGTCCTTTTAACATGTCATCCTGCCAATCCAGAGACAAGTCTGCCGTCGGCAGCGGTGTGCTGTTCAGGACTTCCGTTTGATTCTGGTTCAGATGGCCGCTCAGTTGCCAGTCATCGTTCAGGCTATGTTGGTGGCTCAGCGAAATCATCATATTGGTGCGATGGCTGCTGGTCCTGCTGAGCAATGCCGTGTCTCCCAGCGCGTAATAGACCGGGCTGAATCTGTGTTGCTCTGACCACAAAGCCTGCAGCCGGAACCCGGCGGCTTTCGCGCCAGCACGCAGCCGGCTCAGATGCTCTTTGTTGTTGGCCTCGAGCAAAGGCTCCAGCGACGGCGGTGATGGAAACGGCAGCTGTAATCTGGGTCTGTCCTGATGACTGGCACTGAGCCACCATTCTTCGCCATTATCGAGGCGGTCGGCGCCACTGAGGTGCCAGCGTGTGCCTGAATCCGTGGCGACGCTCATGCGCGTCGTGAGCCCCTGTAACTGACCGGCCCCTTTGCTGATGATATTGACCACGCCAAAAAAAGCGTTGTTGCCATAGACAGCTGAGCCGGGGCCGGCCGCAAATTCAATGCGTTCGATGTTTTCGACATCAATCAGCGCGTCAGAGCCAACCAGGCCCGCGTCATAAATATTTTCATTGATGCGGACGCCGTCGATCAGAAACAGCAGGCGGGAGTTAAAGTCGCCCGGCTGACCGAGACCGCGTACGCCAACATAATGAAAATCATGGTCCTGACTGACATACAGACCAGGCAGAAACTGCAGGATCTCGGCCAGCGTCTGCCACTGGTACAAGCGGATGTCTTCGGCCGTGATGAGGTAAGTCACTGCTGCCGTGGCGCTGCTGTTCTGCGCCAGCCGGCTGGCGGTGCTGACTTCGACAGTACTTGGCAGCTCGCTGAGTGGTGTGTTCAGCAGGTCTTCTAGACTGGGTGGTTGTTGCGCCTGAACCGGCAGCAACCAGCAACTGAGCAGGAACAGCGGGTTAATTTTCATGCGTGTACCTGCGCCAGCTATTTTTGCCGGCTCTTTTGGCCTGATACATCGCCTGATCGGCATGTTGCAGCAAACTGCCGGCATCCGGGCTGTCATCGGGGAAAAATGCCAGCCCGACAGTGGCGCCGACCGGCATCAGCTGATCTTTGACGTACATCGGCTCCCGGATGGCACTGATGAGCCGCTGCGCTAAAACACCGGCCAGTTCTGTTTGCGCCAGCGGCTGGATCAGGACTGCAAATTCATCGCCACCGAGCCGAAATAACAGATCCTCTGCTCTGAGCTCAGCGCTCATCCTTTTACTGACGATTTGCAGCACGGTGTCGCCGGCGTCATGGCCCCACTGATCATTGACGGTTTTAAAGTTATCCAGGTCGATAAACAGCAATGCCACCCGCTGATGTTGCTGACGCGCGTTGGCGACGCTGCGCGGAAACTCATTTTCAAAATAAAGCCGGTTAGCAAGGCCCGTCAGGCGGTCGGTGTGTGCCAGTTTGTCCAGCTGCTGGCTGGTTTCAATCTGATGTTGCAGCTGGTTGGTCAGGTCCTGTTGCCAGATCTCAATCCGTTTAAAGAGCTCGTTCAGCCGCTCTGTCAGGCGGCCAACTTCATCGCGTTGGCGGACAATACCGCGCACACTGTAGTCCTGACTACGGGCAGCGTGATCGGCCAGCTCAGCCAGCTCGACTACAGGTGCCAGCGCTTTTTGCTGGACAGAGCGCAGCAGCCGGCTGGCAAGTAACAGCGCCAACAACACAATGCCGGCAAACAGCGCAAGCAGATGCAGCAGCGCCTGCTGAACCGCAGCCAGGCTCTCTGTGACGACCACAGTGCCGACGATTTCATTTTTCAGATAAACCGGCCGGCTGACCTGCAGTTGTAAGCCGGCCAGTTGCTGATAGCTGTTGGTTTGTTGCCAGCGTCGCTCAGGTTGGTGCGGTGCGCTGCTGAACAATTGCTGCGCCTTGTCATACACGGCCACCGTAAGCACGCCGGGCCGGCTGGCGTAGGTGGAAAGCTCCGCGTTTGCGGCGGCCTTGTCGGCAAAAACCAGGCTGGAGGCGAGATTGAGCGCCAGCTGTTCAGCATTGACCGCCACGACCTGTAACTGGCGTTCGCGGGCGGCGTACCAGGTCGCGGCGGCCAGCAGCAACACGGTAAACAGTAAAGTGAGTGCCAGCACCAGCATGTTGAGGCGGGTCAGGCGCTGGACAATCGAAAGCGGGCGGGCAGGGGTGACCTGAGGCATACCACCGGGATCCGACAAAAGGCTGATGTTGATTAATATAGATGCGGTTGACAAAACTGCAGTAGAATCAGCCATCTTTCTTTCATTCGGGGCACAAGCAAGCCAAATGCAGGCCGTTCCTGAAAAAATCCGGCTGGAGCATGAAGCCGCCCGGCTGTTTATGCGGCTGTATCAGCGGCGCTTCGGCGTGTCGATGCGACACATCTGGCACAACGAGCCGGCTAAGCCTGACGTATCCTGTTATATCGAACAGCAACGACTCGACCTGGAAATCGCCCATCTGTACGGCAGTGAAGCCGAAGCGATGCTGTTGCTGGGGCGGGAACTCAGCCAGCCCACGCGTGAAGCGCTGATGCAACAGCAGCAGGTGCCGGCTGAACAACGTCTGTTGTCCGCCCTGGACAGGCTTATCCACCAAAAAGCCGGTAAGACTTACGACAGCGAACGCGTCTGGCTGGTGATCCGCAACACCCATCCGCATTGGTTCGGTCAACAACTCCCGCAGTTTCGCCGCCAAATCGTGTTGCCGGCCGCTCAGCCATTTGAACAAATCTGGCTGGTGGCCGATTATCGTGGCGAGCATGGTATTCATGCGTTGTATCCACCGGAACTGGCGTGATGCGGCGTTACTGGCAGCGCTATCAACGGGCCGTGCAGGGGCTGGCCGTTCGTATTCCGCTTTGGCTGACTGATCTGCTCAGCCTGTTGGTGGTGATGTTGTCTGTCTGGCTGTTTTGGTCGGGCCGGCCGGCCGATTTGCTGGTATTCCCGGCCATACTGCTGTGCTGGCTGCTGACTTTGCGTTTTGCCGTGTTGCTGTTTCGTTCGCCACTGCCAGCGCCGCAGGGCAACGGCTGGTGGGCGCGCTGGCGACATCAGCTGCGCCGTGGCTGGCGACAAGTGCTGCTGCTGGTTTTTCTGCTGTTGTGCCTGCTGATGCTGGCGTTCAGTCTGAAATTTGCCGGTGTTATACTGCGCGCTTTGTCAGCCTGACGGAGCCTGTTGATGGCACAAAACCCAAGCGCGGTGATTTTTTGCAGTGTGGTGGATAACTTTGGTGACATCGGCATTTGCTGGCGCTTATGTCGTCAGCTGGTAGCCGAACATCAATGGCAAGTTCGGCTTTATGTTGATGATTTAGATAGCTTTCAGCGGATTTGTCCGGCAGTAGCGCCCAATATGCCAGTCCAGCTGATAGCAGGTGTCACCGTCTTGCAGTGGCATCTGGCCGAAGCGGTAAAGGCCAGCGAGCTGACTGGCATCAGTCTGTGTGTCGAGGCGCTGGCCTGCACTATCCCGTCTGGCTTTCTGAGTACACTGGCAGAAGCAAGCCCAGAGGCGCTCTGGCTGAATCTCGAATATCTGACCGCCGAAGACTGGGCTGCCGATTGCCATGGTTTACCTTCGCCGCAGCGCGGTCTGACACTGAAAAAGCATTTTTTCTTTCCGGGGTTTACCGATCGTTTTGGTGGCTTGCTACGTGAACGTGAGGTAGTCGCTAAGGCCTCGCAGCTACGACAGTCGGCAGCTTTGCAGCAGCAGGCTTGGCAACAGCTGGGTCTTGCTGTGCCTGCCGCGGATACCTTTAAAATATCGGTGTTTGCCTACAGTCAGCGTGATTTCAGCCACTGGCTGGATGTATTGTCGCAGCAGCCGAACCCGGTGTTGCTGCTGGTCGCTGAGGGCGCGCTGGCGGCTTCATTGCGTCAGCAGCTGCCGGCGCTGACAGCCGGCGTCTTGCGGCAGGGCCAGCTGGAACTGCGCATTCTGCCTTTTATGCCACAACAGGATTACGATGTGCTGCTGGCGCTGTGCGATGTGAATTTTGTCCGCGGCGAAGACTCGGTGATCCGCGCGCACTGGGCAGGCCGGCCTTTTATCTGGCAGATTTACCGCCAGCAAGAGCAGGCTCATCTGCAAAAACTGCAGGCTTTTTTGGACCTGATGCTGGCCGGTGCCGCCCCTGAGCTTGCCGGCTTATACCGGCGTTTGCATCTGGCATGGGAACAGGAGCAGGGGTTTGCAGCCTTATGGCCGCAGTTGCTGCAGCATTATCCGCCGCTGTGTGCGCTGACCTTGCAATGGCAGCAAAAGCTGATCCAGCAGCAAGATCTTGCCAGCAACCTCGTGCGTTTTGTTAAAAACCATCATATAATGTCGCGCAATTTTTCCTAACGAGAAGATAAAACTATCATGATGAAGACTGCTCAAGAAGTACGTGCTGGCAACGTGATCATGGTCGACAACGAGCCGATGGTTGTTCAGAAAGCTGAATTCAACAAATCTGGCCGTAACGCCGCTGTGGTTAAAATGAAAATGAAAGGCCTGTTGTCTGGCCAGGGCACTGAAACAGTGTACCGCGCTGACGACAAGTTCGAGCAAGTGATGCTGGACACCAAAGAAGTCACTTACTCTTACTTCGCTGATCCTATGTATGTATTCATGGATGCTGAATACAACCAGTACGAAATCGAAGCGGACAACATGACAGACGCCCTGAAATATCTGGTCCCGGAAATGGGCTGTTCAGTGGTGTTCTACGGCGAGCG